>NZ_JAUBTO010000091.1:0-33483 GCF_036702495.1 Microcoleus sp. C2D2
ATATATTGATTCCATGGCTTTATCCCTCCCAATTTAAAACTATTAAATTTGTCTAAATATCTGCGGAATGTGGGTTTTAAGGGGGGCTAGGGGGGGATCGAGCTTAACTGAACCGTATTGGACTATAAACATCGGAATATCTGGACGTTTTAGTTGCCAAATTAAATATTTTGACAGCAGTCAGTCTATCCCTTCTAGGCTAGTCGCCAGCTAGCTTCTAGACAATAATTTAATTTTCTAAAATCACTTCTGCATCCTGTGTTGCTTGAGAACTTTAGCGGGACTAACAAATGAAATGCCCTGAGAAAAAGAGGTACTAATCATGACAGCTTCAATGACAGGCTCATAAACCGTTTTTTCTGCAACCCACTCCACAATAAAGTTGGCACCTGAGCCTCCAATTGTATCATTTGCTGCAATGAAAAAGTTTGTGGAAGCAAGCGGCTTGAGTTCTACAGGACTCTTAATATCCTGCCTAATCAAGTTCCCATCGGTATCGTAGTAACGCACAGAAGTGATAATAATCGAATTCGTCAGATCCGTATTGCGGATACTGAGCGTGGCTGACAAATTCATCACATCATCCTGGTTATTGTAGTGATAAATATGCGAGTAAATAGGGACATATACGGTTTGTCCCATCACAACTTTTGTTTTATCTAACGTGACCGATCTCAGTGAGGTTTCACGTTTTAGATCGGGTTGTTGCCTTTGTGAGGTAGTTTGCTCAGAACAAGAGGTAATGACGATCGCGGCGATCGCCAAACCAACCCAGAAATCCTGTTTCAGCTTCATCATCGAGCGTATATGACCAAATTATGTACTGTACTACAAGCGACTCTCTCCCTTGAGACGGCTTAGTCCTAAGGTTTGAGCGGCAGTTCAACCTGGAACGTTGATCCGAGGCCCACTGCACTTGTCACCTGTATTTGCCCGCTGTGTGCTTTGACAATTTGTTCGACGATCGCCAACCCCAGCCCAAAGCCTCCGCTGTCCTGCGATCGCTCGGTGTCTACTCGATAGAAGCGATCGAAAATATAGGGTAAGTCCGCTTCTGGAATACCGATTCCGGTATCGATAATCTGAATGACCGCCAAATTGGAATGAAGAACTAGGCGTATCTTTACAGTTCCGCCAACGCGAGTATATTTACAGGCGTTGTAAAGCAAGTTTTCGACTACTTGCCGCAGCAAATCAGGATCGGCCAATAATTCAATCGGTTGTTCCGGTGATTCGCAGGTGAGTTTGATATTTTGGGCTTCTGCAAGTGCGACAAACTGGGTTGCTAAATTGCTCAGCAACTCGTTGAGATTGATTAACTTGAGCGATTCCGGCGTAAGTCGCCCTTGATGACGAGCCAACAGCAGTAAATTATTCACCAGCGCTCCCATTGATTTTGCGCTATCTACAATGTTTTCTAAGGGAGGATGGTAACGTGAATCATCAGCCGCCATGAGCAACCCAAGCTGGGCATTAGTGAGAATGGCAGACAGGGGCGATCGCAACTCGTGAGAGGCATCGGCTGTAAAGCGCTGAAGCTGCTGATAGGCTTGCCGAATCGGTTGCATGGCCAGCCCGCTGAGAAACCAACCTGTGAGGGCAATTAAGCCCAGTGTCAGCGGGACAGCGAGAGTTAGCACAATCAGAAGCTCAGTGAGCCTGTTTTGAGTTTCTGTCAGGGGAGTTGCAACCTGAAGATAACCGAGTACCCCTGTTCTACCTTCAACGGGTAATGTCACCTGACGCAGCCAGATTCCTTTTCCCAAAAGTGGATCGGTCGATCGAACTGTGAGATAACCAAAGGGCGTATTTAACTGCTCGGGAGGAGAATTCCCAAAAAAACGAACTAGCCGCCCTTGTGCGTTATACCAGCGCACGTAAATCAGATCTTCAGCAAGGGGATGGGAACCGCTGCCTAACAAGGAAACATGATTCAGATCGACCTGGTTCTGGTTTTGGCGAACTTCATAATGCACGCTGGCAGCCATGACTCGAGTTTTGTCATACAGCAGTCGATCGAGCGCCTCTAGTTTATCTTTCACCTCAATCTGATAGATTGCCCCAGCAAACAGCACGAGAATGCTTCCCATTGAGAGGGTGAACCAACGAGCCAGATTGCGACGACTTTGATTAAACACGACTTGCCTTCACGATCGTTACTTTTCGGGGGAAGCGAGGCGATAACCCATACCGTAAATGCTCTCAATCCAGTCTGCCGATCCTACAGCCTGCAAGCGTTGGCGGAGTTTGCGAACTAGAACAGTAATCGCATTGCTCTCTGGTTCAGTCCCCCATTCCCACACACCTTGTTCAATTTGACTGCGAGTCAAAACCTGTCGGGGATGGCGCATAAAATACTCCAACAACTGAAACTCGCGACTGGAGAGGGAAACGGTTGCACCTTGTCGCTCAACAGTAAGAGTATCGAGGTGGAGGTGCAGATCCTCAAGGCTGAGCGTATCTCCTTGCCAAAGGGGCGATCGCCGTCTCAATGCCCGCACTCGTGCCATGAATTCAACCAAGTCGATCGGTTTCACCAAGTAATCATCTGCACCTGCGTCTAACCCGGTCACTTTTTCAGGCGTGGTGTCTCTTGCGGTGATCATCAAAATCGGCGCTGTTTTCCCTGCCGATCGATATTGACGACAGAGATTTACCCCACTGATATGCGGCAACATCCAGTCCAAAATCAACAAATCATATTCTTTTTCTGATAACAGCCACTGTGCCGTCTCTCCATCTTTTACCCCATCCACGCTATGTCCTGCTTGAGACAGCACTGTTTGAAGCGGCATCAGTTGCTTTGGGTCGTCCTCCACAAGTAAGATTCTCATGTTTTTCTTTAATTGGGCCTATCGAACTGAAACATTTGACGCATCGTCCTTGAGTAGGATTTCAGCAGACCGCTAACTCCACTAAAGTGCAAATATAGCAATCCTAAATCATTTGTGAATTTCTTACTCCCTCCCCAAGGCATCGGGGAGGGTTGGGGTGGGGTAAAAATTTATGTGGCAAGTTACTAAACGTTGGCTAAAAGCATCAGGCGCAGAGTTTTGGTTGCCATTGCCGTTTGTGGCGATCGCGTTTTGGGTTGGCTCGAGTTTCCTAATGGCTCAAGAATTACAACAACCCCAGATCGCAAAGAATAAACTTCAGGCAGATACCCAGCTTAAAGCAACGGTGTCTGTCAATATATTGCTGATCAACGCGGTGATTAACCGAAAACAAGGAACAACCCAGGTTGCGGTAGAAACAGCAGAACCCATTTTGAAGCGATTGCAATTACAATTGCCAATGACTGACGCAACCCAGATAGAGACAGCGATCGCCCAAGAGCTCCAGTTATCGCGTCAAAATGTTCGCCAGTTAGTCCGCTACGAGATAGTTGAATAAGTTTATTGTTTCAATATTGCGATCGCATCCAGTAGACCTCTTGCAAAAATCCTTTTCATCAATTGATGATGGGACGGGCAAGATGCCCATCCCACAAGAGTTATTTTTTTTGTGGGATGGGCATCTTGCCCGTCCTATTTATTTTTGCAAGAGGTCTATTTTTTTAGTCTCTTACAGAGAAACTTCATTTGTATAGAATAGGTTTCAACCGCCGACTTTTAACTTCCTGGTATCCAAATATGCCTTAACTTCCGCGAACATTAGGCGGTTGGCATCAAAAGTAATCAACTTAACAGCTTCCTCAAAAGAAACCCAAGCAGAATTTTGGATTTCCTCAACTTGCAAAACAACTTCCCTCGAATTGACAAAGCCTAAAAAGTAGGTTACCGTTTTTTCAATCAGCTCCCCATCTTTAACAAAAGAATAATGTTCTGTAAAACTCGGCTCATCCAGCATTTGAAAATCGGATATACCAGTTTCCTCCTGAAATTCCCGCCTAGCCGTTTCCGCTGGAGATTCCCCCGGATTGGCGTGACCTTTGGGAAACGCCCAATGTCCGGCTTGATGTTGAATTAACAGAAACAAAGTGTCAGCTTCAGTCGAAAAAATCGGCACAATTCCAAAACATTCATCTTTCATTTTTCTGATATTCCCTATTAACTATAGCAATCCTAAATCATTTGTGAATTTCTTACTCCCTCCCCGAACTCGCGGGGAGGGTTGGGGTGGGCTAAAAAATTTACTACTCCTGCAAGGATTGCTATATTATGTTTTTCGAGTCCGGGCACCATCCGGACTTAGTTTGTGTAGATGCGATTTCAATCGCCGAGTCCCTGCAATTCCCACCCCAACCGAGTCGGCTGTTCATAAACCCGCTTCAAAGTATTAACATCCCTCGCAGAAATAGGCCCAGGATTTCTCACCTGAGAAAAATAAAGCACATCAGTTTCCATCAAACTGTGACCCCAAATTCCCAAAGCGTGACCAAACTCGTGCCGCGCCGTCGCCGGAACATACTTACCCACTTGATTCGGATTCAAATAAACCGAAAACCGATGAGATAAAACTGTTTTATCCCCATCCCGACGGGCGTACAATTGATAGGTAGCCTCTCCAGAGCGCGATCGCAACACCCCTTGACGCAAAGGCGGAGCCCGACGTAAAATCCTAATATCAGCCACCTCCGAACTATCCACAACTTCCAAAGGCAAATAAACCCCCCATTCCCGGACAACATCCAACACAGCCCCCACCCATTCTTCAGACTTATTAGCATCAACGGGACGCTCAACATAAACCAGAATCGGAAACTTCGACCACAGCAAATGACCGAAACTCGGTGGCTTAACCCGGTCAAAATAATCACCGCTATCGGTGGAATCTTGCCAATTGGCCAGCGTTGGCGGCAAAGCGTGAACCTGTGGATTCGGGAAACTATTCGCCAGAGGAGAAAGACTTGCAGCCGGAGTATTAACCTGACTAAAAATTATCAGGCTAAAACAACATAAAGCCAATCCCAAACCGGCCAGAAATCGAGGTTTTACCGTAACTTTCCACAACCGCATTTTTGCAACCGCAGATAGACGAAAATAAACGCAGATGAACTTGATATTATCTGCGTCTATCTGCGTTCATCTGCGGTTACAAATCAGAATCTTATAACTTAGGGGTCAACCAACCAGCACTCAAAATCACAGTCAAACCCATAAAAACAATAGACAGGCCCCAAGTAATGCGGTTCAGACTCGTTTCTGCACTCTTGGCGCTGGTAAACAATTGAGCTTGTCCGCCAATCCCTCCAATGCCATCGCCTTTAGGACTGTGCAGCAACACAAAAACCACAAGTCCTAAAGCAGACAAAGACCAGATAACTTGTAAAACAGAAACAATATTCATAATCTCGGGTAATTGGTAATTAGTAATCGGTAACTTATTATCCTATCAAATCCGGTCGATCGCACACAAACACGCTTAGGGACACGGCGCCGTGCCCCTACCTGCAGCTAGATTTCGCCGAGGCTTGCTACAATCGGACTCGCACCGGAGTGCGATTGGCGCGAACTTCAAAATCAGCCGATCGAATCATAGAACGTCCCGTCATCTCCGGCGGCTGAGGCAACCTCAACAGCTCCAGAATCGTCGGCGCAATATCAGCCAAACAACCGTCCGTCCTCAGAGGAACCTCAGTTCCGTGACCCGGAATCTTCAGACCTTCGCCTTCTACCAGAATAAACGGAACCGGGTTAGTAGTGTGAGCCGTCCAGGGATTCCCGTTCTCGTCGAACATCTGCTCAGCATTTCCGTGGTCAGCAATAATAATTGCCGTTCCCCCAACTTTACTAATGCTACTCAACAGCCGCCCCAAACATTTATCCACAGTTTCGATCGCAATTATCGTCGCATCCATCATCCCCGTATGACCAACCATATCCGGGTTAGCGTAATTAATCACCACCAACGAATAAATCCGCTTTTCCAAACCCGCCACAGCCACATCCGTCACCACTGCAGCCGACATCTCCGGCGCCTCATCGTAAGTCGCCACCATCGGGCTCTGCACCAACTCGCGGTGTTCCCCTATAAAAGGCTCTTCCAGACCCCCATTAAAAAAATAAGTCACATGAGCGTACTTTTCAGTTTCCGCCGTCCGCAACTGCTGCAAACCGTGGTTAGAAATCACCTCGCCCAGAATATTGTTCAAATTCTGCGGTTCAAAAGCCACCATTACCGAGGACAACTTCGGGTCGTACTGAGTAAAACTCCCAAACGTCAGCGGCTCAATTAACTGCCGTTGAAACCCCTTAAAATCCGGCGCCACAAAAGCCTGAGTCAATTCTCTAGCCCTGTCCGGGCGAAAATTAAAGAAAATTACCCCATCCCCGGGTGCCACCGCCCCCGCAGCAATCCGAGTCGGAATTAGAAACTCGTCCGTCACTCCTTCAGCATAAGAGGCCCGCAACACATCAACAGCCGATCGACCGTCCGGCGCACCCTCAGTCGTCATCACCTCGTAAGCGCGCTGCACCCGATCCCAGCGCTTGTCCCTGTCCATCGCGTAGTAGCGGCCGCTGATAGTCGCAATCCGACCGATCCCTACCTTTTCTATATAACTTTCAATCTTTGCTAAAGCTTCTACACCCTCTTTCGGAGTAGTATCGCGGCCGTCTGTAATCGCGTGAATGCAAACCTCAGAAATTCCCTGTGCTTTTGCTAATTCCAGCAAACCCAAAATGTGGCTCAGATGCGAGTGAACCCCGCCCTCGGAACAAAGACCAGTCAGGTGCAACTTGCCGCCCTGAAGGCGGACCTTCTCGCAAAGCTGAACCAGCGCCCGATTTTGGAGCAAAGAACCGTCTTCGACGGCATCCGAGATCCGCACCAACTCTTGAGGAACCACGCGGCCCGCGCCCAGATTCAAGTGGCCGACCTCTGAGTTGCCCATTTGCCCGTCAGGAAGCCCTACCGCCCGGCCGGATGTGTGAATCAGAGTTCTGGGATAAGCGGCCCAGAGACTGTCCATCACGGGTGTTTTCGCAGCGGCGATCGCATTTCCGTCTTTTTCTTCACGATAACCCCAGCCGTCTAGAATAATCAGCACTACAGGAGATACAGACGCTTGTGCCATGCGAATACCTTATTTACAATAATTAATTTCTCGATCTGCATGATTTCCGATTTTGCGGAACATCTTCCGCTCATCAGTTTACATATTTTCTACGCTCCGGCTGAACAAAGCCAACCAAAATTCCCTCAGCCACAGCATTTTGGGATCTAATTTCGACCTGAAGAGCGAATTGTTTAATGGATTGCCTTGCCTTGTACTGTGAATCCACAGTCGGAGACTGTTACGGATCTCACCAACAGCGACCTTGCTTTTGTTGCCGCATTTTCACTAATTGTTCAACGGTCGGTGGCGATTGAAACACTAAGAACAATACCACACATGGCGGACTTTTGCTACGCCTCAAGAAATAAATTAAACAGCTTTGACTCGGCTGCGAATAACTTTAAACGAGTTGAGCAAAAATCCGTTTCCGAATCGGCTCACTTTCAGCGGACATAAAATTCTACAACATCTTTTTTAATTTTGACATCGTAATTGCCAAAGAAATCGTGACCGAGCAGACCAATTTGCATTTGTTTGGCGATCGCCACTTCGACATTTTGGATCGCAGCACCCCCAACCCGAATCGATCGAACTACGCCGATCGGGAACACGACTACGCTACCGTCAGCGATCCCCGCTCTCACGGTACGCACGGGCCTCACTCCCAGTGCAGTAGCCATCCGCTGAGAAATCAAAGTGCCGCTCGCCCCGGTATCGACAATCATCTCAAAAGTCTTGTTGCCGTTAAATACCACATCAATCACCGGCGTCCCGCCAGCGCGGCGCTTGATTTTAGCTTGAAATACCTTTTGATTCCCCGATGGTTTGGCAGCAGGATTTGAGGGGGCCCTGTGAAACTGAGAGTACAAATTGCCAGTTGCTGCTCCCGAGCCTGCTGTTAAAGTGCGAGCGAGCTGCTGGGAACTTTCATCGGACACCAATGTCATCACCTTGGTTTCAGGCTGCAGGCTCACCTGAAAGCCTAGGTTTTTCGTCAACAAACGCGGTTTGTGAGGTATTGTTGAGAATGCTGCCCGATGTGAAGGAGAATGCACTTCGCCGCCCCCCACCGAGGCAACAGCAGCCAAAACGGCCACAGAAACAATGCCCGCTTGCCAAATCCGCTTGAGAATCACATTTGCCATTATATAAATACCTTGATTAATTCAATATGTCGAACCACGACCGCCATTGATATCCTAACCTGGTCCCGAAAACCGATCGCTCGAAGATCCCGATCTCAATCATGAGGAAAACTTGGCAATTTTCAAGCGATCGCATAACATCGAACACAGATAAACTTAAAACGACAACAGGCTGTAATTGCAGAGCCTTGTTGGATATCTTGAAATTAAGCATTTGGGGGCGATCGGCAATGCACAAACTTTTATATTTTGCAACTATAGGACTACTAGCTTTCTCGATCGGAGGCTGCGGTGGCGAGGGCAGCAACACAGCCAGCCCCAGCCCCAGTCCCAGTGCAGCCTCTCCGTCTCCGGCAGCCTCTGCCAGCCCCACCCCAGCAGCTCAGACTTTCCAGTCTCCAATAGTAGCCGCCCAGCCTCCAGGGTTAATTCGATCGACCAACCCAGACGAACGGGCCAGACAGACTCAAACAGGCATCGGCGACAACAAGAACAGGAATCCAACGCAGAGTCTTCCGCCAGTGCCGATCGGCCCTTTGACAGGCAATCCTTCTCAGGCAGACCCCTTTGGGGCGCTGCCGCCGATCGTATTACAAAACCCTCCGGGAGATGGACCCCCCAAACTGCCACAGCGAGTAGTAGGCGTGCTACCACTGCCCGAGTTAGTGCCTCCCCCCCAAATTGGAGCGCCCTTTCCAGGTACTGATCTCACTTTTTTTCCAGGAGGCAGCGGGGCAGTAGTTGGCTCGCCACCCCAAGTTCCGGGGGTAAATGCTCCTCAGTTCAGTCGCGGTGGCAGAAATGGTTCCTTACCCGGAAACACCGGGGTGCAACTTGGCTCACCGCCCCAAATTCCGGGGCTAAATGCTCCTCAGTTAAGTGGCGGTGGCACAACTGCTTCCTTACCCGGAGGCACCGGGGTGCAACTTGGCTCGCCGCCCCAAATTCCGGGGCTAAATGCTCCTCAGTTAGGTCGTATTCGTACCTCCCCGCCTGGACTCGAACCCCTTGCAGCTAGACCCATAGGAGTGCCGGATCTGCCGGAACTGCCAGTAGACAAGCGCCCCCCCCAATGGAGAGACCCCAATGCCAGGGTAAGAAGAGGTACTGCCACCCGTCCTCCTGGAACTAGCCCAATAGCAGCTAGACCCCAAGCTCGCCGTCCAGCACCCCCGCGCCCGCCCCAGCCAATAGCAGCTAGACCCATAGGAGTGCCGGATCTGCCGGAACTCCCAGTAGACAAGCGCCCGCCCCAGTGGAGAGACCCCAATCCCCCACCTCCTCCCCCGATCCCAGTAGTTCCGCCACCGCCACCACCGCCTTCTACTGACCTCGCTACAGGCACAGAAGTCAGCGGGGTGGTAAAAGTCGGGAACGAGACGCAAGTGATTGTCAAAGTACCGAATGAACCAACAAGTCGATATGTCAAAATCGGGCAGCGACTGTCTAACGGGCAAGTGTTGGTCAAGCGGGTCGATCTCAAGGAAGGAGCCGATCCGATCGTGATTCTGGAGGAAAACGGCGTGGAAGTTGCCAAAGCTGTTGGCGAAAAACCCCCCATTCGCGAACAACCCGCCAATGGAGTTATTAGCCGTCTGCCAAATCCGAATAGGTCAACGCGACGCTGAAAATTGACAGTAAAGCAGGAAAAATGGTAAAGGCAAAAACTCTAATTTTTGCCTTTTTGCATTTAAGACCGATCTCGAATCTGAAGGTAAAATTAATAGAGGGATTAAAAAATAGAGGACTTTTGAGCGACTCTTAGCTTCTAGAAAATCCCTATTAGTAATTGAAATCAAAGGAGATTTATCATGCTCGGTTCAATGCAAAAATTAGGGAGGGCGATATTAGTTGCGGCTGCTATCGGCGGCGCTGCTAATCTGTTGGGTCCCGGGCCGTCAATGGCTCAAGAAAAAGGAGAAGGAAAACGCCCTCCATTCTGCCAAGGCAACCCTCCTACGGGAAGAGTGAAATGCAATTACGAGGGAGGCGATAACTACGAGGGAAATTTCGTTAACGGCCTCCCCGACGGCAGCGGAGTCTACGTGTACGCTAATGGCGATCGCTACGAAGGACAATTTCGCAAGGGAGTGCCCGATGGCAGAGGGACATTCATTTTTAAAGATGATGCCCGCTACACAGGCGTGTTCCAAGACGGCACGATGAGATCTGGGACGGTGGTTTTCCCCAACGGTGAGCGCTACGTGGGAGACTTCGCAGTCGTCAGGAACGTTGAGACTGATGTTATTAGCAGCCAACCCTCAGGGCGGGGTCAATTTTTTTACTCGAACGGCGATCGCTACGAAGGACAATTCTTTGCAGGTTCGCCCTTTGGCCCAGGGGTATTAGTACGCGTAGATGGCACTCGCTGTTCCGGCAGGTTTTTTAATCAAGGACTTGACGCAAATGTCAGCTGCACTTTTCCCAACGGTACGCGCTATGTAGGAGAATTGCGACAGGGAGTGCCTCACGGTGTCGGAACGATGATCGATGCTAGTGGCAGGCGCTTTCCGGGGGTATTTCGCAACGGCAAACCCGGAGTTTCGAAAGGATAAATTGAGGTTTTCAGGCAACTTTTGACCACAAATCGCACAAAAGACAAATGACGAAGGAAAATAATATCCAGAAGCGCATAGGAGAAACTTAGTTAATGATTTCCCGTTTTAAAACCAGTGGAATCCCTCTATTAATTGCATCAGTGTGGGGAATTGGTAGTTACGCGACTTATCCCTTGCCCTCAATGGCCCAAGGAACAGAAGCTAGAACCGGTCGCTGCGTCCCAGCTATCACTACAGGTAGAGTTAGGTGCGATTATGACGGCGGTGATAGCTACATCGGACAGTTCGTTAACGGTTTGCCCAGTGGCACAGGGGTATACATATATTCCAACGGCGATCGCTATGAGGGGCAGTTCCGTCTCGGCCAGCCAAACGGTCGAGGACAATTTATATTTAAGAACGACGCCCGCGTCGAGGGCATATTCCGAGATGGCAAAGTTAGTTCCGGGACAGCTATTTTTACTAATGGCGATCGCTATATAGGGCCGTTTTCTCTCGATCGAGAAGTAGGCGTGCCGACTGGACAGGGGCAATTCATTTTTGCTAACGGCGATCGCTTTGTCGGTCAATTTTTAGGGGGCAAGCCTTTAGGTACGGGAGCGTTCACCCGCGCTGACGGCAGCCGGTGTTCGGGACAGTTCTACAGTCAAGAACTCGATGGCAGGGGTCGCTGCTCGTTCTCCAACGGTATCCGCTATGAGGGAGAGTTGCGCAAGGGATTGCCTCACGGCAAAGGCACAATTATCGATACCAGAGGCCGGCGGTTTCCGGGAGTGTTCCGCGACGGCCAGCGGCAACAATAAACTGGGAATAATTGCGATCTGTTAGTAAGGGCAGGTTGAGGGCTAATATTTTTTGCACAAAACCTGCCCTTGCTAGGTTTTAAAGTCAAAAATATTGATAATGTATGACCTGCTTTTTCTCAACCGAATTGCTAATCTTAAATATCCACTTGATGGAGGCGTTTTGATATGACAACTACTGCTTCTGCTTCCGGCCGCACCGGCCAGTTTCCCTTCGACTTTGCCCCGCAGCGGACTCAAGATGCTGATTTGTTGCGACAACTCGATTTTGTGCCCGGTTTGAAGGAAGTCTTGACTTTGCGCCAAGTTCATGCTTTGGAACACGCTACGGTTTGGGTACTCAGCCAATCTGCCAGTACGGCGAGAGCAAGAGCCGATAATGATTTATTGGGCGGGATGTCCACAGACCAAGGATTTTATCTTTACGGTCGCGTTAACATTGCACAGTTGCGTCAGGCAGTGCGCGAGGCTTTGCAGCGGATTGCCAGCGGAGAGTGGGATTTAGCTGTACATCCCCGCTGCGGAACGAACTTGTCGGTGGGAATGCTACTGACTGCTGGACTTGCTGTCGGCATCAATTTAGCCCTGCCTCGGGGGCCGATTCTGCAACTTTTAGGTTTGGGAGCTGCAGCGGCGGCGGCGGCTCAGTTAGCTCCTGATGTGGGAGCTCTGGCTCAGCGTTACGTCACAACTGCAATTCCGTTTAATTTAGGTGTTGTTGATATTTCTGTAACTCACGACTTTTGGGGACGCGAAGCTCATTTTGTTCGGGTGCGTTGGGTTGAATAGCTGCAGCAGGAGGGGGAAAGTGTCGGATGGGGAGAGTTGGGAAAATCTTCCTTCTTGCTTCTTCCTTCGTTTAATTAGTGCTTTGAAGTCAGGGCGATCGCACTTCATCCAACAAAAAAAAATGTGCAAATTACCGATCTACAAAACCTGGGTGGCAAGTTTACTAGCTGTCAGCTTAGCCTTAGCAGGCAACAGCTTTTTGCCTTTCACCCACAAGGCGAGCTTTGCTGGCGAAATATCCCAAACTAACGAACCAGAAAGAGCTCCTGACGGCAAGATAGTTCCCGTTAATGGCCAAGTCAATGTTAGATTAACGAATAAAACCAACGATCGACTATTTTATCAGGTAGTTGGACAGACTAACCGCCGCAGTTTAGCGGAAAATTCAACAGTCGCGCTGCAAGCATTGATACTACCGGCCTCAATTGTATTTAGGCGACCAGATGGCGCATTATTGAAGCCCAGTTTGATACCTGTTGGCGAAGGAACAGTAGAACTAAGATTAGACGAGACGAATGATTTAGATTTGGATAAAAGATCTTTAACGATTCGGAACGACGGCGCACTTTTTCTCAGATAGAAAACTGCCAAATTTAAAGAATTAACCTTCATTAAAGATTTGTCTGCGTTAATCTGTGTGCATCTGCGGTTAAAACGTGCAATCGCCATTGCCCCAGCAATTGTCAGGCAACAGTTGAATGATGTAAACTCAACTTGGCGATCGCCCCGACAACTCGACCTCACCCTTCCGTACACCATCCGAGTTCCTATGTCAATCAAAAAAATTCTTTCCATAGCGCTGTTAATTTTCATCCCCATTTCCATTGCCGCTGAGTATTTGCACTGGGGATCCCTCTGGGTTTTCATCACATCCGCTTTAGGCATTATACCTCTGGCTATTTGGTTGAGCACAGCAACAGAAGAAGTGGCGATCGTTACAGGCCCCTCCATAGGCGGCTTATTAAATGCAGTCTTCGGCAATGCTACAGAATTAATTATTGCCATAGTTGCCCTGAAAGCCGGCTTAATTGACATTGTGAAAGCCAGCATAACCGGCACAATTATCAGCAACTTACTCTTAGTCATGGGATTTTCCATGCTGCTAGGAGGCATACGCTACAAAGAACAAGAATTTAAGCCAATTATCGCGCGGGTGAACGGTTCCACAATGACTCTAGCAGTGATTGCAATTCTGCTGCCGACAATGGTAATTTACACCTCCAATGGAGTCGAACCCGCAGCCATTCAGAATCTTTCCTTAATAACTGCGATCGTCCTAATTGCAGTTTACGCTTTAACTCTGCTATTTTCATTAAAAACTCACAGCTATCTTTACGAGGTCGGCTTACTAGAACTAGAGTCAGAAAATCTTCAAAATACCAAAGAGGAATCTACTACGCACAAACCGAATTTGTGGCTGTGGATAGGAGTGCTAGTTGCCTCAACTGTTGCCGTTGCTTTTGAATCAGAAATTTTTGTTGGTGTGGTCGAAGAAACTACCAAAGGATTGGGATTGACGCCGCTGTTTACAGGGGTAATTCTGTTGCCGATTGTTGGCGGTGCGGCCGAATATGTAACTGCGGTGGGAGTTGCGATGAAAAACAATATGGATTTGTCAGTTTCTGTCGCGATGGGTTCGAGTTTGCTAGTGGCTTTGCTGGTAGCACCGGTGTTGGTGATTATCGGATTAGTGATTCATCAGCCGATGGATTTAAACTTCAATCCGTTTGAAGTAGTTGCAGTTGCCATCGCAGTGACAATTGCCAATCTAATCAGTCTCGACGGGCGCTCTAATTGGCTCGAAGGAGTGCTGCTTTTAGCAACATATATCGTGTTAGGATCGGCATTCTACTTTCACCCCATTACTTGAACCAACAATTTTCTTGGAGGGGCAATATCCCGTGGTTGCCCCTCTTCCCTTGAAAATAACTTATCTTTTTTCTATAGCGGTTCGATCGCGTGGTGAGGTATGCCCTATGCCCTATGCCTTATGCCAGATAGTACCTCATGTTACTGAGAAAGGCTATAGTTTGTTATTCTTCTTAGTCTTCTGCCATTAATTAAAGAAAATAATTTTAGGACAGAAAGTAATTACGGACAGCGACACTGTTGAACAGGAAAACACTCTCGTCTGCAACTTCTTTTTCTGCCTTTACGGTCGCGACAATCAGAAGTATCCCGACATTCTATCTTATCTTCACAAATTTGCTCGCGGGGAAAAGTACCTAAGTTTTGTATAGAAACTTCAGCCGTAAGCGCACCCTGTTCTATAACTTGGTCATTTTCTCTAATTTCATAGAGAAACTTATTTTCTCCCTCTAAAACCGAAAAAGTTCTTGTTTTGTGACTGTTACCCAACTTAAATCCAAAATCCTCGGAAAACTCACCTTTGTCGTAACCTCTGTCTGTGTAGGGATAGGGGTTAGTTTCCATGCCATCAGTCACATTTTTAATCGTCACCCTCCTGTTAGGACCCGGAGGAGTTTTGCTGGAGAAAAATCGAGCGCTTTGCGAATCAGGGGAGAAGACAGTACCAGAACACGCACCTATATATTCAACGCGCTTAAATTCAATCAAATTAATATTAAAAGCGTTTTCGTTTTTGATCCTAAATTGTGCTTCGTTAGTCTGCTGGGCGCTGACTGTAAAACCTGCTAGAATCAAAAAAAAGACCCCCACCAAAATAGCGAGGAATTTCATTGATCCCTTCCCCGTAAAATATCTCGCGTGTTTCATCTTTCTATACCTCTAATGTGAATAGATAGCATTTTGTCTAGGAGTTATTTTAACTTGAGAGCAGATGTGTTGTCAAAGTGGATCGAATAGGTTTCTAGTGAGGACTTGAGTCTTTGATGCTGAGTTGCTAAAGGAAGGACTAAAGTCCTGAGTACGAACTTAACTACCAAGTTACTCGATCGCGCCATTTTTCTAAGAGTTTTTTCCCGACTCCCTGCACTCGTTCTGCATCCTCCAAAGAGGTAAAAGGTTGCTGTTGCCGCGCTGCAATAATTCTCTCGGCTAACTTGGGGCCAACCCCAGGCAAAGTTTCTAATTCTTCCTGACTCGCTGCATTCAAATTAACTAACTTTTTACCTGCTGCAATTTTAGGTTTAGCACTCGCAGATTTGGATGCTGCGTGTAGTGAATCGCACTCTTTTTTCTTAGCGTCAATTCTCTGTTTGATTCGGGCGGGAATTCCCAAGATTGCACCTTTGTAAAGCCGATCGAACTCCCGCTCAAAATGGGCCGCAACTGTGGGACTCTCGATCGCCAGCAGCGTCTCGTCATTCCCGTGATTTGCCGCCTCACTCCAGTTGTGAGAACCTGTAAGCACCGTTTTGCCGTCCACAACGCCAAATTTGTGGTGCAGGCGATCGCCCATTGGTAACAGCGGCACTCCCACCGCAGTCAGCGGCTTTCTCCAAGGGCGATTGTCAGCTTCTAACTTGCAATCTTGGATGAAAGTCGCACCCATCATATCCAAACCTTCACTGTAAGAGCGATAAATAAAATTAGAGTCAATTAGAGCTCGCACCGCAACTCCTCGCCTAGCTTCAATTTCCAGAGTATTTGACAACCGCTGAGCAGAAAATACAAACAGTGCCAAATCAACCGACTTTTTCGCACTACCCAAAGTTCGATTTATCAAACCGTTGACGCTTTTTTCCCAAGGCAAAGTCGCAGTTGTCGGCGAAAATTGCACCGCAACAGTCGCATTCCCTACTCTCACTTTTTGCACTTGACGAAACGGCTTTTTGATGCCAAATTTGCTGTCCGGTTTGCCTCCAGGTCCGTCGCCCCACATCAGGTTAAATTCTTGAGTAAATAGTTGCGCTAATTGAGCATTTTCAATTTTCAGCAAATTGTTCGCATTGCCGCGACTTGCTGCTGTCTTGAAATCGCCGTGTATATCGCTTGTGGTAAAATTAGCAGAAGTGACGATTACGGTTTTGCCGTCAATTACCACAAATTTGTGGTGCATCAAACCGCTGCCTTTACTGCCGTCAGCAGTATCGTCAATTACAGGAATTCCCGCATCTTTGACAATTACCAAAGCATCGTTGTGCTTGATTTCATCGGCAGTCAATTTACCGTCTTTATTGGTATCGGCAATTTGCAAAAATTCGCTATAACGCTCGCGCTCTCTTTCCGGTAATGAAGCTAACTCCTGGGCTGTAAAATCGCTCCAAGGGCGACTGTACATATGTTCGACAATTAATCTCACTTTAATTCCCGATCGCTGTCGATCGGCCAAAACCCTGGCAATACCGGGCAAGCGAAACTCTTGAACCGCTACATCTAACGTCGATCCAGCACTGGCTTTCGCAACAGCGACCAACTTTTCCAAATCCTCTCCAAATCTAGTTTGCTGGCGGTAAGGCTCTGTATAACTCGAAGCGATCGACTGATTGAAGTATACTTGCAACAAGGGGTCTTGAGGCAGCGGAGCCTGACTGGGAGGTAAATTCTGCACGTCTTCCTTAATTTGTCCGCAGGCCACCAGATCGATCGCCAGCAGCCCAGCACAACACAAACCGAGTAAATGATAATAAAATACAGCCACAAAATTTTAATAAATATAGAGGTTATTAGCGTTCCCACAGTTCAAAGCTATAGGAGCAAGTAAAGTTACAACTTATTAAATTTATGCAAGGGAAGAGATTTTGCGTCTTGTAGAACTGCCTCGATGCCGGAAGCATCACTGGTAGGGTAGCAGCATTCAGGGGCGTGGGTCAAACCCGATACCCCTGCTTTATGGCTAAAAGAAAAAGAATTTTTCCGTGCGGTCACAAAGGATATGGTAAAGCCTGCCATCGCTGCACGCAAGAGTTGGTAGCGCAGCAGCATTACGTGGAAGAGCTGGCAGAAAAACAAACCAAAAAACAACGGAGGGAAGCATCATTTGCTAGAGATATCATCGATCTCAGAGGTCTGCCCGACCACGTAGTCACTAAAGCTCGCGCCATTATAGCAGCTTTGGGCGAAAATAAGAATTACAGAGATTTCGGCGGCAAACGCCTGCGTCACAACCGTTTGATCGTAAGTATTCCTGTAACCCGCAACTACAGAATGCTTTGTGAAGATTGCGGCACTTTTTTAATCCCCCAAAAAGTTTTGTCGCACGAAGACTACAACGTCTGCAAACCAGGAAGTTAGCCATCAGTCATCAGTCATTAGTCATTAGTTATTTAAAATCATGCAAATTTACCTCGACTATAGCGCCACAACACCCGCACGCCCAGAAGCGATTCAAGCCATGCAAAAAGCCCTGACTCAGCAGTGGGGGAATCCTTCCAGTTTGCACGAGTGGGGACAAAGGGCGGCGACAGCTTTAGAATTAGCAAGAATGCAGGTTGCTAGCTTAATTAACGCGCTACCGGAATCGATAATTTTCACGAGTGGGGGCACTGAAGCGGACAACTTGGCAATTATGGGAATTGCCCGTCTTTATACAAAGCCGCAGCATATGATTATCTCCAGCGTAGAGCATTCCGCAGTAGCAGAACCGGCGCGACAACTCGAACAGTTGGGATGGGAAGTGACGCGCCTACCGGTGGATAAATGTGGGCGAATTCACCCTTTGGATTTGCAAGAGTCGCTGCGATCGAATACAGTGTTAATTTCAATCATTTACGGACAAAGCGAAGTTGGGACGCTGCAACCAATAGAAGCCTTGGGACAAATTGCGCGCGATCGCAATATCATGTTTCATACCGATGCAGTTCAAGTTGCCGGCAAGCTGCAAGTTGACGTGCAGAAACTGCCCGTAGACTTGCTTTCCCTTTCCAGTCACAAACTTTACGGGCCGCAAGGTGCGGGGGCGCTTTACGTGCGTCCGGGAGTAGAATTAGTGCCAATGTTAGGCGGTGGCGGTCAAGAAGTGAAACTGCGTTCCGGGACACAAGCGCTGCCGGCAATCGTGGGTTTTGGGGTGGCGGCGGAGTTAGCATTGCAGGAAATAGATGTGGAAACGCCGAGGTTAATTGGATTGCGCGATCGGCTTTTTGACCTATTAGCTCATGTACCAAGTTTAGTACCAACAGGCGATCGATATTGTCGGCTGCCGCACCACGTCAGTTTTTGCATCGTCTCCCCCTCCTCCCGCCCTTACCAAAAGAGAGATACAGGGCGAATCACAGGCAAAACTCTGGTGCGGCAGCTAAACTTAGCAGGAATTGGCATTAGTTCCGGTTCTGCTTGTAGCAGTGGCAAACTAACTCCCAGTCCGATATTATTAGCAATGGGATATGACGAAATCGGCGCAGTTGGTGGAATTCGCTTGACTCTAGGACGAGAAACCACAGAAGCTGATATTGATTGGACAGTAATTGCGATCGAGCAAATTTTGGATAGACTAATGCCAAAGGTAGCATTATCTAGGCGCTAGCAGGAAAACCTGCGGTTCAAAACCTTCATAAACCTGGTTTTTTCCCATCTCTTCGCACGGTAACGAAGTATTCTCATAAAAACCCGGTTTCTGGCCAGCCTATCGGTTAAAATTCCCAAAAAACCAGGTTTTCTAGCATTTTTGCCGACAGTAACAAACTCTTCCAGAAAAAACCAGATTTCGACAAACCCCTATGTCCAACACAAAACTAAATTCATCTGCGTCCATCAGCGTACATCCGCCGACATCTGCGGTTAAAATTCCCCAGAAACCAGGTTTTTACGATTTTTATCGACAGTAACAAACTCTTCTAGAAAAAACCAGATTTCGACAAACCCCTATGTCCAAGACCAAACTAAATTCATCTGCGTCCATCAGCGTACATCCGCCGACATCTGCGGTTAAAATTCCCAAGAAACCGGGTTTTTTCCAGAATCTTCCCACTGTAACGCATCTTCTGGGCAAAAACCCGGTTTCTGGTCACCCACTAATCATGCTAAAATAAATCCCGGTGTTATTTACAACTCCCCACAATGGAAGAAAACCGCGCCCAAGCCTATCTGCAATTAATTCACACCCTGCTGAATTGCCCCAACGGAGAAGAACCGCAGATATTACAGGATAACTCAGAATTATTGGATCGCGGATTTCTGGAAACTTGCGAGTTAGTAGCATCAACCTTGGCAGAACAAGGAGGGGAGAATGGCGCTAATTTTCTCCGAAATCTAGCCAGTCAGCTATGGCAACTCATCGATATGAACGATAATGGAGATAACAAGAAATCCGCAGGTGAAAATTTCCAAGAGTATGCAAACTTTTTCCTAGAATTATTGCAAGCGGAACAAGATAGTAATAGCGATATTGCAGTAATTTACCCCATGCTCGATCGACGGCAACATCTCCTCAATGCCCGTTTTTCCGAGATTTTACAGCAAGTAGCCCAGAAGTTAATTGCAGGCGAAAACTCAGAAACTATTAACTCAATTATCGGGCTAATTGAAAATTTGAGCAATCATATTAGTGACTTTCCCAGCGGTAATAGAGCCGAAAATATTGAAATTGCCATGACTGGTTATCAAATAGTTTTAAATAATCGGGAACCGGGGAGCGAAAAATGGACGCAAACTCAAAATAATCTGGCTACTGCTTACAATAATAGAGTGAACGGTTCGCTGGCGGAAAATCTGTAACGGGCGATCGGCTTTTATGACGCTGCATTCTCCGTCCACACCCGCGATGCCTTCCCAGAACAATGGGCAATGACTCAAAATAATCTGGCAGTTGCCTATAGTAACAGAATCAGGGGAGAGAAAGCTGGGAATATGGAAATGGCCGCATATTACACTCCTTACAAAATTGTCTAGCATCCCATAATCCCTTGAATCTTCTCTACAAGCTGTGACACCAATCCCAAGGATATACCAGCAGCCCCTAACTGTGCTGCTAAGCTGTGTTGCATCTAGATTGCCTATGGTATTAGAGAGGGAGAGGGGGTGAAGGGGAGAGGGGGAGAGGATTTGACGATTTTTGATCTGGACTCGAAATATACAATTTAAATGTACAACAGCTTATTGCACCCGCTATGGATTCAAGTGTTGCACCAGCCATAATCATCTCTACGATTGTGGTTGCCATAAATACCATTGTCACTGCACTAGCTGGAATCAAAACTACCAGCGCTCCGACCATTCCTGTTACTGCGGCAACAATGAGCATAAACTCACTTGGATTAGGGCTGTGGCATAGTGTCGCGAATAAACCTAGTCCTGTCAAGTTATTAAATTGTAACAAAGGTAAAAAAATAGTCATTTTGAATGTCCACCAAACATTATCTATTCAATATGCTAGTATCTAGCCTCCAAGTTTAGCAACCCTACTTAACTACCCCCAGGGTGATCATCGGCTACCTCGCCGATTCAACCGAACATTCCCCCAAAAAACTCGATCAGCTTTTCGGAGGTGGCTTTAACTGTTCGTACCCTTGAGGATTTCCAGTTCAATAATGTACTAACCTGGAATAACTTGGGCTGGGATTATCTGACAAAACTAGACTACATTAACCGAGGGAGAAAAATCAGAAGACACAAACCAAAGAAACCCGGCGGTTGAAACCGTGTCTACAGAAACTCTCGTCCCAGCAGAGGGGGGCTAAGAGATAATTCAAAAATGTTGAAATCCTCGATCGAGCTTTAATCTAGCATCAGGATAAATACCGCTGCTATCACTCAACCAGATATCGGTGCTCTCCGTAGTGATTCCCACAATCGCGGCTCCATTTCCGATTTTTTCCACCAATAACTCAGCATTTGCGAGCGGCAAAAACAGCACTAACTCGAAGTCTTCCCCGCCGTATAATGCCCAATCTAAAGCTTTTTCGGTTGATACAATTTCGCTGAAAATATCGGGAATTGGTATTTGCGTGCGATCGACTTTTGCGCCAACACCGCTAGCCCGACAAATTTGAATAATCGCATCGGCTAAACCGTCGCTGCTGTCCATTCCGGCGATGGAAAACTCACCCGCAGAATCTAAAATCTCCCAAACAACCGACAAAAAATCCAGCCTCGGTTTAGGACGCTGGTGAGCGAGAATTAAGGAAGCTCGATCGACTTCTGTAAGATTTGGCCCGAATTCTGGATTTAACAGCAATTCTAATCCCGCGCGGGAGGCTCCGTGAACCCCAGTAGCCACAATCGCCCAATTCGATCGCGCATTTGACCGACGAATGGTACGATCGAACTCAACTTGTCCGAAAGCAGTAATCGCCACCGTCACCACGGGCGATCGCACAACATCGCCACCGACGATCGGCGTATGATATTCTTGCAAGCAAGCCGTCATCCCCCGATAAAACTCTTCAACCCACTCCAGGGCCGTATCCGGCGCCACAGCGAGGGCTACAGTCACCGCCAGAGGAGTTGCTCCCATCGCCGCGAGATCCGACAAATTCGCCGCAGCAGCGCGCCATCCTGCGTAATAAGGCCCCGTAGTTCGATCGCTAAAATGCACTCCATCTACCAACATATCTGTAGTAATAGCGAGAGATTGGTTGGGATTTGTAGCCATGACAGCGCAATCATCACCCACTATCTCTACGGGGCAGAATTTTTGCAATATTTTTAAAAGACCTTGTTCACCGATATCTTTAATCAGCATAATTCTGAATTAATCGCAGAGGGAAGAGAACGAAGACGGTCTAACAGTTGGGCGTTCTACCAGTTGCGTTATTTTCTGGAATATAAAGGCATCAAGTACGGCGTTGAAGTTGTTGCAGTGCCACCCGCTTACACGTCGCAGACTTGCCATCAGTGCAACCATTTGGGAGTCAGAAGCCAGAAGCGATTTAAGTGTGCAAACAAGGCTTGTGGTTGGCATGGCGACGCTGATTTCAATGGTTCGATGAATATTGCCAATATTGGAGCCGTCGTAACTCGGCTTCGAGGTTCGGAGTGCCTTAGCTGTTCTCTCAGCTACGATACTTCAGGGCTACTGAAAGCCCCTCGCCTTCAGGCAGGGGATTAGTTACCATTCCTTACCCGAACTCGGCGGCAAGCGCAACCTAGGAAACCTATAAAAAGTATCCCCTTCATCATCTACTTCTAAAACCGCCGAAAAAATCTTAACTTGCCGAGTTAAATACTGCTGAGCAACTTCAGCCTCAACCCTAGCATTAGCCGCCAGTTGAATCAGCGAAATTTGACTGTTTTGAGTTTCCAACAACTGATAAAAAGCCTCATCCAACCGCTGCTTTTGCTTGCTTTCCTCCAGATTTTTTACAATCAACAAGCCTGCGAATCCGCCCAAACCAATTACCAGTAAAAATTCTAAAATTGCCATATTCTCGATTAAATTCCTGATTTCAAGAACGCAACTATAAAAATTATCTATTCTTCCCGCCCGCGGAGGCGGGCTTTGTCTGTGCCGAAGCGATTTCTATCCCCGTCACCTTGATGTAGAAACGATTTCAAGAGCCGTCAAGCTTGAGGTTTTCAGCCCGCCTCCGCGGGCTTTGTTTGACAAGAAACGATTTCAAGATCCGTCACTTTTGACTCTTAAGCGATTTCAATCGCCCTCATCGCTCAAACTTGAGGTCGAACCAAATTTTCCTTCCCTTTAATCACCTTAGCAGATACAATCTTGTCTCCCTGCTTCAGTTGCTCCAAAACTTCTTTTCCTTCAATCATGTAACCAAAAACAGCATACCGGCCGTCCAACAGATTCAGGCCAGCGGGCGTGAGTTCAGGTTCAAACAAGAAAAAGAAAAACTGAGAAGAAGCGCTGTCGGGTTCAGCTTCTGTGCGGGCCATCGCCACAGTACCGAAAGCAGAAAAAGGCAAAACAGGCTCGTCACGATAGCGCCCCGCATCTTCTAGAGTAATCCCGTAAATAGGTTCCTTTTCGTCCCTGACGAGCACTTCCAGCGGAACATTCCGGTATTTGCCAGTAGCTGGGTCAATAAAACCGACTTCCTTGCCTTCGGGGTCTCCAGTTTGCAAAACATAGGATTCTTCCGATCGAATAAACGGCAAACCGTCATAAAAACCTCGATCGACCAAATCCACAAAATTACCAGCCGTAACCGGGGCGCTGTAGCCGTCAACCACAACAGTAATTTCCCCTTTTTCTGTTTGTACAGACACAGTAGCGCGCCCTTTCAGTTGAGGCAGATTAGCATACTTTGCCGGCACTTCAAAAGGAAACTTTGTCACCATCAACTCTTCGATTTCGCCAACCGTTCCCAGGATTGTGGCTTTCAAGTCAATCACTTTGTCCCTGTCTTTAGCCTGAACAGCCTTTTCCAGTTGAGCAACTCCCTCCTTGGCTTGTGCAACTAGCGCCTCAGCTTGCGGCTTTTGCGCCGAGGGAATACTCTCTAAAATGTCAGATTCCCGGAGGTTGAGAATCCTGGAAGCCTTACTGACATCGCTGCTAATGGGCCCCCAACGTTTAGACCGTATGTGGTTGCCAATGTCTTCGAGACTAATTTGCAAATCTCGCACATTCTGATTGTCAATAGGTAAAGCGAAGCGCAGCAGCGCCCGGCCGTCGGTAATCGCATTCCCAGCAGGCATACTGCTGCTGGGGCGTTTGGCATGGGAGACTGGACTGAAACTCAGTCCGAGAGTGAACAGCAGGAGCGCTAAAGCGAGGGTTTTGACCCAGCGCTTGCACGTATCGATCGAGAAATTAGGCCAATGCAACATAACTTTAACTTTTATTGCCTCTATTATCTTCCCACAGCGCTGTCGGCCTTCTATCCGTTTGCCGTACACTGCTCGTCGCCGAACTTCCTTCCCTTGAGAGCTTTTTAGCTTTCCGTACAGCACTTGCCCCCTTTGAACGGTAAAATAAAATGCCAATTGCTTTTGGATGCCGTCAGCTAGACTGCGGCTTTAACTTGAGCCGCTCAAAAACGGATACAATCCCCACACTCCTGTCGTGGAGAGATCAAAATTTTAGACCAAGGTTCAATCTCCCAAATTCATCTGTGGAGTAAATCTAAAATCTAAAATCAAAAATCTAAAATCGACTGACTGTAGTTCCCCCGTGCCGGCAAGGCGACGGGATTGCCCGCAAAAATTTATATGATCTCCAGTAACGACTTTCGACCAGGTGTTTCAATTGAATGGAATAACGGCGTGTGGCGGGTTATCGAATTCCTCCACGTCAAGCCAGGAAAAGGCTCGGCTTTCGTGCGGACAAAATTAAAAAATGTCCAAACCGGAAACGTAGTAGAACAAACCTTCCGGGCGGGCGAGACTATGCCTCAAGCCAACCTGGAAAAGAGCGCGATGCAGCATACCTATAAAGAGGGCGACCAGTTTGTCTTTATGGATATGGAAACTTACGAGGAAAGTCGCCTCAGTGCCAAGCAAATAGGCGATCGTGTCAAGTACCTCAGTGAAGGGATGGAAGTCAACATCCTTCGCTGGAACGACCAAATCCTGGAAGTGGAACTGCCCAACTCTGTTGTCTTGGAAGTGCTGCAAACCGATCCCGGAGTCAAAGGAGATACTGCCACCGGTGGCAGCAAACCCGCCATCGTCTCCACCGGAGCTCAGATTATGGTGCCTCTATTTATTTCCATTGGAGAACGGATTCGGATTGATACTCGTGAAGACAAGTACCTCGGCCGAGAGTAGAAACGACGGAGGAAAAGGGAGTTGTTAGTTTTTAGTTCTGAGTTATGAGTTAAAGAAGTCAAAATTCAACACTCATCGCTCACAGCTTAAAAACTATCCCTTTTGCCTCCAAACTCGGTTAATTCTCCTAGCTTCGCCGAATTTTCAATTTTCAATTTTCAATTTTCAATTTTCAATTCTCAATTCTCAATTACCCTTGAATCTGCTGTGCAACTAGACTTAAACCAGCTTTGCGAACTGCTAACTGTATTAGACAAAACTGGCATTTCGGAACTGACCTTAAAAAGTGGGGATCTTGAACTGACAGTACGCAAAGGCATTCTGGCAAGTTCACCAGGCACCGCTGCTGCGCTCCCTGCAGCCGTGGCGACAGTCGCTCCGATCGCCTTGGGCGCTGTTGCTAGCCCCACCTTAGCGTCAAATCCTGCTATTGACCAAAATTTAGGAGTGGATGTGGCAGACACGGCACCCGTCGCCCCTGCCGCTGTGCCTCCTGCCCTGTCTGTCCCTGTCGATACGAAATGGGTGCCAATTATCTCGCCGATGGTAGGAACCTTTTATCGCGCTGCAGCTCCCGACGAGCCGCCTTTTGTAAATGTGGGCGATCGCATCAATGTCAGTCAGACAGTCTGTATTATCGAAGCGATGAAGCTGATGAACGAGATCGATGCTGATGAAGTGTCCGGTCAAGTGATGGAAATTTTAGTTCAAAATGGCGAACCTGTCGAATACGGTCAAGTTTTGATGCGAATTAATCCGGATTGAAAGATTACTTTATTGTTATGGAATAAATGCTAGTATTTCCAGATCACTTCTCTCCGGTGAGTTTGATGAAGTCATCCCAGCCTGTCCCGCAAGAGGTTGTGCAACAAGTTGCTGAGTATTTCAGTATTTTGAGCGAGCCAATGCGTTTACGAATTTTGAACTTGCTTCGCGACGGCGAAAAATGCGTGCAAGAGTTGGTGGAAGCTACTCAAACGAGTCAAGCCAATGTTTCTAAGCACCTAAAACTCATGCTCCAAGCTGGTATCCTCACTCGCCGGAGTGAAGGGACTTCAGCCTATTATAAGGTGCAGGACGAGTTAATTTTCGAGCTGTGTAATATGGTGTGCGATCGGCTTGCCAGCCGGATCGAACAGCAAGCCCTACACTTTCGGGCATTTAGCCTGACTACCAAGCACTGAAAATTAATCCCCAGTCCTCGGTCCCCAGTCCTGGATCCCCAGTCATGAGTCATCAGTCATGAGTCATCAGTTATTAATCCCTACTCTCTGCCTTCAGACCGATGACTAATGACTCCTAATTAATGACTCCTAACTAATGACTCATAATTACTAAAGGGGAAAATTTTTGTCAAAACTTTGGCGGGTACTCGGCTGAGCTACCTCCAAACCTTCGCCACCCAAAAGTTCTAAAGGCTTGCCTTCCACCGAAATCCAAACCTTGGTATTCGGTTTTAAACTCGTAGCCGTATAGATAACTTGCCCTAACCGGCCAGTCATCGAATTGCTGCCTCCCCCCGAAGTAAATTCTGCAGACAAATCGACATAAACTCCGTCATTCTTGACACTCAAACTCCGGAGTTTTGTCCCCTGAGGAATTTCGCTAGAAACACTTGCATCCTTCGGCCCTGCCAACAAACTGTTAAAAGCAGCTTGTAAAGTTGCATCAGGCTTGTCAGCTTGTTTGACAGCTACTTTCGTAGGAACTCCCTCAAATTTGCCGCTCGCCTCTTTAACCCAGTAGACTTGCACTGTCTGGGCTGGCGTCTGCTGCAAAGGCTTGGGCTGAGGCGACTTTGATGCCAGAGCGTTAGGCGTCTGAGCGGTAGGTGTCTGAGCTGTAGGCGTCTGAGCTGTAGGCGTCTGAGCGGTAGGCGTCTGAGCGGTAGGCGGTTGGACAGGATTTGGAGGGGGTACGGGGATAATTACAGCAGGGGATTCCGCAGGACTTGGGGACAGCGCCGGAGCGGTAGTCGGAGCGGAAGACTGCGTGTCTGCGGGCGCTGGCGAACGGTTCGCGGTCCACCAGGCAATGCCCCCTCCGGCCACTAAAGCCAACCCGCAAACACCGGCAATCACTGCTGTGGAGACGCGGCGTACTTCTTGTCCATCTTTCATAATACAAATCCTCCGCACACGGTGACATTTTTTTTTAAGAAATAAACGGTCAAGGGCGATCGCTTATTCCTAAATTACTTCACTTCATTGTAAAGTTCCCGAAATACTAGCTCCGTAAGTTTGCGACAAGTAGCGTTTCGGGCATCGGCGAGCCGTCTGCCGCGTTTTTTGGCTCCGTCGGCATCGAAAGCGCGGCCTATGAAATATTCTCGCAGTTCTAACTCAATGGCAGTATAGGTCTGCCCTGTGAGTTTCTGAGGCTCGATGCGACAGTTCACATAAGTCCACAAAGTGCTGCGAGTATTCGCGCACCCTGTCCAGTTGCCGCCACCACTAAGCTGTCACGCATTTAAATTGCATATTCAGGGCGGGCTAGACGGCCCACCCCACAAGACACCGAATTGTTTGTTGACATTCTATTTAAATGCCGCAACAGCTTACCAGCTTTGACTTGGCCGCTAGATTTCTCGACTTTGCCGAGGCCGCAAGCTTGCCGAAAGCGACGCAAAGCTGTTTTCTTGGGCAGGCAGAGGAAGTCTTCAAAGGGGTAGATTCGAGGGTAGTAGCCATCAGATCTCCCTATAACCAAAGGCAAACAGATCGAACACTCGGTGGTAGCGATAGAACAAACTGTCGCCCAGCAACTCAATCAGCCTAATCTCCAGCCCGGATTCGACATCATGCAGGTCGCAAATCAGCGCTGAAGGCCTGGCGCGTTAACTCTGCGATCTGAACTCTACCAAGCTCGCACTCTTTGTGATAGTGGTTGATGAACTACCCCACCCTATAGAGGGATGGGGTTTCCAACTTCACAGGGAACTGCATCTAACAAAACCGAAGTCTTGCCCGGTTGTCTTACATTCCCTCCATTGGCTGTAGACCTAGTTCCTAAGTCCAATATCCGCAAGGCTTCATTTCTGATGTTGATAGCTGCATTGACATCGCGATCGTGATGTGTATTGCACTGACTGCAAGTCCAATCTCTAATATCTAATGACAAGCTATCAACTCGATTGAGGCAAACGCTACAAGTTTTAGAAGAAGCAAAAAACCTATCTACTTCAATATAAGTTTTGCCTGACCACTCAGACTTATACTTGAGCATCGTACAAAATTGACCCCAACCACAATCTGATATTGCTTTCGCTCGCGTTGTGATTGCGTACCATACCTTTCACATTCAGATTTTCTACGGCAATAACTTGGTTTTCGTTGACTATCTTGCGGGATAGTTTATGTAAAAAATCTTCTCGAACTCGTCTAATTTTTGAATGGACTTTGGATACCTTACTTTTTGCTTTATATCTATTTTTACTACTCTTCTGTTTGCGAGCTACACTTTGTTGTTTCTTTTTAAGATTGCGAGCATATTTTGTCGTATGACGCGGATTATCAAATTTACTACCATTGCTAGTAATGCAAAAATGAGTCAAACCTAAATCAATACCTATTGCTTTTCCTTCAGTAGAAAGTTGAGCAAGCTCTCTACCATCATCTACTAAAACCGAAGCATAATATTTGCCATCCGGGTTAAGTGAAACGGTAACAGTTTTGATTTGTCCGTCAAACTTTCTATCCTGTTTGCAATAAATTAAGCCTACTTTTCCAGGGAGTTTGAGATAATCTCCATCAAGTTTGACGTTAGATGGGTAACTAATCGACTGTTTACCATGCTTAGATTTGAATCTGGGGAAACCTGTTCGTTTTTCAAAAAAGTTTTTGTAAGCTGTTGATAAGTTCAGTGCGACATATTGTAAGCATTGAGAGTAGGCATCAGTTAGCCAAGAATACTCTTTCTTGAGACTTGGCAATAAACCTTGAATAGCTCCTCTAGACAAACCTTTCCCTGTTGTGAGATATGTTTCTTGGCACAAGTTCAAAGAATAATTCCAAAACCAGCGGCAACAGCCAAAAGCTTTGGCTAAAGCTATTTGCTGCTCATTGGTTGGATATATCCTAAACTTGTAAGCTTTGTACATTATCGGATTTACACAATAGTGATAATATTATAGTACAGACTAAAAAAATAATGTTGCTTCGCGGTTTGTTTTTTTGGTCGCTATCCATCCCCACCCTGTAGACGGATGGGGAATTCCGCGACATTTAGGTTAAATCGGGACTGAATGCGAATGGCTAAAAAATCACCGCAGCCGGCAAGCCAAGCCCAGAAAGCAGGTGGCCCTCCAATTTGTAAAAACCCATTGCGCCGCTGGCTCTGAACTGTGGCACGTGCTGGATACTCCCAAGCTGCATATAAGGTTCAGAAACGATCGCGCGCGAACCACTAAGGAGTTTGGTTAAAAAACCGTTAAGAATCGAAACGGCAGAACTATCCAAATCCGAACCCAAAAAATCACGGTTGGTCAAATACCAGTCATCAAGCGTAAAACACTTAAAATCTGCAATTGGCCGATCGTCAAACCCAATTCTATGGACACAGCAGTTGCGAGTCTTACCCCACTTCTGCAATCTCGGTGACGGTTGCTTCCAATCGGGGCGAAGTTGAAATTCAGGAAGGAATAGATCGAATTCAGACTCAATTTTTGCCCGCGCGGGCCGAAGCTCATAATTATCCGATTCAGCAGTATTATAAATTTTAAAGCCAGCTACTGCCGTACCAAATTCAATTACAGGTGCAGATTTTAATTTAAAAGCTTGAAAATAACTTTCAACACAAAAAACGTAAATTGCAGCCCAAATCCCAGTAATTATCTTAAATATAAGACCAAGTTTAAAAGCCTTAAATAACAAACTTAAATAATAATTCATAATAATTTATTTAATTTTCCGGCTCCAGCCCGGACGCCAACCACGACACTCAGGGTCAGTTTGCTCGCTTTTCCAGTAACCCTTATCCCACCCCGATACCGACTCTAAATTTTTCCAGTCATTATCCCGCAAGCCACGAAACCGATCGCCATCGACTAAATAGTAAGAAATAGCACGATCTCGTACAAACTGTTCAGGCAAAAAGGGGTTGTACTCAATCTTAGGGGGCAGAGTAGGCGCATCCTGAGAATAGGCAATTATGAAACACCCTTTCGGATCTGAAAAATTACCAGAAGGCGATGCCCAAACAACTTGTACCCAAACCTTTTTACCGGGGAGACAATTTGGAGAGGAACAAGCGGGATAAGTTTGAAGCTGAGGTGGCAAAGGAAAATTTGGAGGTTGTAAAGAATCAGTTATTTTTTTAGCTTCAGCAAACTCACAACTAGAACGAGGGTAAGTAACAGAGTAACCACATCCTCTATTATTATTTGTGCGATAATCACAAAATAGTTGAGTACCAGTTTGAGGTAAACTAGCACAAGTTGCTGAAGCTGAACGTGCTGCATCAATAGCAAGTTGTTGCGCTTGAATTAAATAACTTTTATAAAATTCCTCAATCAAAGGTTTATAAATAAGTTGATAATTTGCCATTGCCACACGATTTGCATTATATATAGCCCGCATTTGAGCACGATAAGCCTCACATTCAACAGTGCTAGCTCCGGCACCAAAAAATCCCGTAACACTTACTAAAACTGCTATAATAGGCAGCCAAATACTAGCAATGCTGCCCAAGCCAAATCCCACAAGATAAACAGCAGTGCGAGCCGAAAGCAAACCTACAGAAGTAGCAACTATTCAATAAGTTCACTAAATTTAATGTAAAACTCTGCCACAGGGTAAGCAATGGTGCTTTTACGTATTTTTTGGGAAACCTATTGCCGAAACGAAACTTATTAACTAAAATTAAAGTATTGCATTTTAAAAATATATGAGTAGAGTTGATATATTTCTCTGGGCAGTAATGTCATCACCAAACAGATTATCCTTAGCTAAAATTGTTCAGCAAGTACGTCTTGCAGACCTAAATAAAGCTCCTTATAGAATCGGAGTTTATCAAAAATTAAATGTTTTAAAAAATCATAAGTAAATGTGTTTTGGACAAAAAAAGAAAACTTTTACGAACTCTCACCGAAAGATATATCAGTGATAACAGAGTTTAAAAATCAATTAAGAAGAGCAGAATCAGCATGAGTCAAAATCAAATGAAATGGCTAGCAACACTTTTAATGTTAGTCGATCACATCGGATTCTTACTAGAAGCCGAACCAATGCGAATCATTGGCAGATTGAGTTTCCCACTATTTGCATGGATTTTTGCGCAGAATTGGAAAAGACGAGAAAACGCCAGCGCTAAACCTTTAATTACTAGATTAGTGTTATTTGGAATAATCGCACAAATTCCCTATATTTTATTGTTTAGGGATCTCAACTTAAATATATTAATTAGCTTGGCAGTGGCTGGTATAACATTTAGTCAAATGCACAAATCCAGTAAAAAAAATCTCATGCTAACAGTCGGTCTAATAACAGCACAACTTTTAGGGGTAAGTTACGGCTGGTATGCCGTGGCTTGCCCACTATTAATGATTAACTTGAAGGGAGCAGGGGATCGGATGTGGTGGATAGGGTGGATTGTAACCAACGTTATCTACACAATCACCTGCAAGAGTGCCATTCAAATATTCGCAATTTTCACACCTCTAATCTTGGCATACCACAACCAGGTCAAAAACCGAAAGCCAACGGAAATCGAAAAAAAATTCTTCTATTACTTTTATCCCATCCATCTCGCGGGACTAGCGGCACTAAGAACAATCCTATGAAATGAAAGGCTCAAGAATCGAACTTGATGTCAGAGCTCTCGACCCTGTATCGGTAGCGGAGGTCTCAATCTCTCGGTATCCCCTAGCAACCATTTATTAAGGTTCCAACAGCACCATATCCTTTCATCAAAATTATAACGCTGGGGACTCTCTATACATTTCTAACCAAGGCATCCACACCGAAATCATTGTTCCAGTTAAAAATGAATATTTTGACGGGAATCAATATTTACTGCTAACAGAAATAGGGCGGGATGCCACTTCTGATTATAAATATTTGTCTTTTGGCTGGGGAGATAGAGCTTTTATAGAAGAAGGAAGAAGTCCGATGGAAGTCGGAAGAAGGAAGAAGGAAGAACCAGTAATAGCAATGGTTTCAGCGATTAAGAATGTCCTAACCGTCTTGGCGGTTGCTATATGTTGGAAACTTCCACATCAGCAATCATCAACCCAGTTACAGCTTTCAAGGCGCTGTTTCTCGCTACTCCGTCTACCGTAAAGGTTCAAAGTTATCGGGTTTTCCCCCAAAGTATAGAAACCAAATGTGTTAAAATTAGGGGGCAAATTATCTAATGCTGGTAAATTTTATTAAAATTTAATTCCAATTAGACGCAGCAGGTAATAAAATTAAAATTAGCTACGGCTACGACAACACGGACTGTTTTTATGAAGCTAAAGGCAGTTACTCTATTTTGAGAACTTGCAACGACTGGACGGCAGAAGCTTTGCAAAAAGCCGATGTCAATACTCCTTTACGGTCAACGCTTTCTTCGGCAATTATGTTTCATTTAAATAGCGGTTGCGAATGTCAAGAATAAATGGTAATGGGTAATACCCTTTTAGATTTTAGATTTTAGATTTTAGATTTTAGATTTCGGAATTAATGATTGTGTATGGGTGGGGAACACGGGCATAAAGTTGCATTCTTTTTTTTAGCTGGTATAATTAGCAATTTGAGGAAAAATTATGAATGTAATTCCAGCGATCGACTTATTGGATGGAAAATGCGTCAGATTGTATCAGGGAGACTACGCGAAGTCTCAAACTTTTAACGACAACCCCGTCGCAGTCGCCAGAGAGTGGGTAAATGAAGGCGCAACCATGCTGCATTTAGTAGACCTCGACGGCGCCAAAGCAGGCCATCCAGTCAACCAAGCAGCCATTGAAGCGATCGTCCGATCCGTAGACGTTCCCTGTCAAGTAGGTGGGGGAATGCGCGATCGCGCTTCTGTTGCTGCTATCCTCAATTTAGGCGTCCGGCGCGTCATTCTCGGCACTGTCGCCGTCGAACAACCGCAATTAGTCGGCGAATTGTGCGCCGAATTTCCCGGCCGAATTCTGGTTGGCATTGATGCCAGAAATGGTAAAGTTGCTACTAGAGGCTGGCTAGAAACTTCGGAAGTTTTAGCAACAGAATTGGCGCAAAAAATGGCAGAGTTAGGCGCTGCTGAAATTATTTACACCGACATTCACCGCGACGGTACTATGGAAGGCCCGAATTTGGAATCTTTGCGCGAAATTGCTAACGCTATTTCGATTCCGGTGATTGCTTCCGGTGGCGTTAGTTCGATCGCAGATTTGTTGAGTTTGCTGGCTTTGGAACCAATTGGTGTCAAAAGTGCGATCGTCGGTAGGGCAATTTATACCGGCGATATCTTGCTAAAAGAAGCAATTCAAGCAGTCGGACAAGGGCGGTGGCAGGATGTACCGCCAGATTTGGGTTTTTCAAGCTTTGCTTGATAGTCATGTCGAGTTAACTGGCTACCCAATATGTAACAGTTATCAATTTTCCGACTCACAGTCAACAGTCATTAGTCATTAGTCATTAGTCATTAGTCATTAGTCATTAGTCATTAGTCATTAGTCATTAGTCATTAGT
>NZ_JAUBTO010000092.1:0-33012 GCF_036702495.1 Microcoleus sp. C2D2
GTGGGGTAAAGTCTGACCTTGACTGCTTTTAACATTCCATTATGTTAACACGGTTTACAGAACATGATAAATAATAGGGTGGTGGCATAGATTATTTGCAAAGTCGGCGGGGCATCGAACCCCTTGACTCGCACAGCGAACATCCCGTCGCTCCAGGTCGTACCATGTTTGGCGCGGGGCTTCCCGCGACTAAGCTAAAAGTACATTAGCAGAAACCAAGATAGTGTCACAGTCTTGACAAATTATCCTTTAATTGCGCTTCAGAAACCGGGTTTTTCCACACGCGGGTCCGATCGCACAGCTGCGTATTTTCGCCGGTTTTTCCCGGTTTCGCCGTCCGAGACTGCGGGTTTAAGAGAGCTGGCGCGTCCTGTTAATGTCGGGGCCGTTCGCTGTTTCTAGCGCAGCAAAAACTTGGGCGCAGTTAGCCAAAACATTTGGCTGCGGCCCACTGGGGAGCCGGTTTCCGGGAGGATTAAGCCGATGATACCTGCTTTTTTGAGAATCAGGGCATCTTGCGATCGAGCCCAAAGCAAAGTTTCTGCCCAGTGGCCTAAGTCTGGTTGGTGGCCCACCAGGGCCAAGGGTCGGCTACCTATTTCCTGCCACTGTTTGTACCACTCCAGCCACTTCCCGATGTCTCCTGAAGGTGCGAGGGCGCCGGATTCTTCTATTTTGGAACTCAAACCGACTGTTTGCAGGATTTGGGCGGTTTGCTGGGCCCGCCGCAGGGGACTGGTGAGAATCAGGTCAAACTGAATTTCGAGTTCGTACAGCCGCTGGGCGATTTTCCGGGTTTTACGCTCGCCCTCTTTAGTCAGCGGGCGTTCAGAGTCTGTATCGTATTCTTCGGGCTCGGCTGCGATACCGTGGCGGATCAGATATAAATGCACTGTGGCAGTCCTTTTTATCGCTGTGCGATCGAACTTATGGGTGAAGTTTGGCGCGATCGACATCTTTTGCCTATTCTACAACTGTATTGAAATCTGGCGCTGTCATCTCGTTGGCGCATCTGTAGCGATCGCGCCCTTGTCGCTTCGCCTCGTACAATGCTCGATCGGATGCGACGATCAGTTCCTGCGGCGATTTTTCGCAGCAGGGAACGATGGTAGCAATTCCCATGCTCACAGTCACGATCGAGCTGACATCAGATTGCTCGTGAGGGATTGCCAAATCTCGGATTGCCTCTCGGATCGACTCAGCAACCGCGATCGCCCCTGCAGCATCCGTATTCGGCAGGATAGCAGCGAATTCTTCGCCCCCATAGCGCACAAACAAATCGGTAGAACGTTTAACCCCTGCCGCTGCGGCTTTGGCGACTTTCACCAAACAAGTATCCCCAGCTTGATGTCCGTAGAAATCGTTATATCGCTTGAAATAATCTACATCCAACATAATCAACGAAAGCTGTTGTTCGCCCTGCATCAGTCGGTCCCATTCCGAGTGCAATCGCTCATCAAAACAGCGGCGGTTTGCTACTTGTGTTAACCCATCTGTCGTAGCAATTAATCTTTCTTGTTCCGCCCGGTGTCTGAGCATCTCAAGAGCCTGCTTGCGTTCTGTAATATCAGCAAAAGTCGTCACTACTGCATAGGGTTGAGACTGATTGAGATGGAACAGCGGCTGCGAATTCATCGAAATCCAAGTCAGGGTTTTATCCGGTTTGTGAACGCCCATCACCACATTTGATAGCGGTTTTCCCGTCTTTAGGGCGATCGTTGCCGGATGCTGTTGGCCCGGGAACGGTTCGCCATCCTCCCGAACGGTTCGCCAGTCTAAATCTACGGATGTGCGCCCCATCATTTGTTCGGCCGTCAGCCCGAGAATCCTTTCGGCACTCGCATTGCAGGCAGTAATTTGTCCGTCTGCTAGCTGGAGTACGACGCCTTCTGCCATGCTCGCAATCACAGAACGATACCGTGCCTCGCTTTCGAGCAATTGACTCAGGAGAACGTTTTTGGCATCAAACTCTGAAGCCAGATGCAGGCTGCTTGCCAGAAACCCAGCCATCAGTTGTAAGGTCTGGATATCTGACTCTGTAAAGCTAGAGGGTGTCGCTGAAACAACTTTCAAGACACCAACCCGATCTTTTTGATAAAACAACGGAACAACCACCATTGACCGGAGACCAATACGCTGACAGGCAGCCCGATCCACCCGTGCATCGGTTTCTGAATCGTCGCAAAGCCTGATTTGGCCGGTCGCAATACATTTTCCCGATAAACTTGTCCCTACTTTGAGCCGTAATCCAACATAGGCGGTGACGATACCGCTGGCTGCCCGATACACCAATTCCTCCCCTTCCAGGATTTCAATCACTGCGCCATCGGCGCGGGTCAAATCTTGAGTCCTCTGTGCAATCACGGCCATGACTGCATCGAGATTGGGATTGCCGATGGCGATTTCCTGTTGGGTGGCAATCACCCCAGCCAGACGCTGGAACTCTTGTTGTAATGCTGCTTCTGCTTGCTTGCGAGCGGTGATATCCTTCATAAAGCAGTGATGCCCGATCGCTCGCTCCTGCGAGTCGTAGGCTGCCAACATCACCAATTGCTTGTAACAAATCGAGCCATCTTTTCGGATACCGCGGGCCTCAACCTCGACTCGACCCTGGGCTAGCATTTTTTGATAAGCCGCCCTCATCATGTCGATATCTTCTGGATGAACTGTTTTCTGCCAATTCATACCAACCATTTCTTCAGGTTGATAACCCACTATATTGCCGTAGGCTTGATTAACGGTGATATACCGTCCGAAAATATCCAGCCGCGAGATGCCTTCGACGGCATTAGCAAGGGCTATACTCATTTCTCTGAGTTCTGTTTCGGCCTGGACAAGATCCGTAATGTCTTGGGATGTACCAAACAACCGAATGACTTGTCCCTCTGCATTGAGTTCGGCCTGTGCTCTGGCTTCGGTATGGCGGATAGAACCATTCGGGTGCACGACTCTGAGCCGCAATAGATAAGGCTCTCCGCGAGCGAGCGTTCGTTGAACTACCATGTCTAGCTGTTGGGCACTTTCGGGATGGTAAAGCCCTAGGTGTTCTTCATAGGTAGGTTCGCCCAGTGCCCTGGATCGTCCCATAATCTCGAATAGTTCGGGAGACCAGGTAATTGTACCGGCGATCGCGTCAAATTCCCAGCTACCGATCCGGGCAACCCGCTGGGCTTCTGAGAACCGGGTTTCACTCTTTTGCAGGGCTGTTTTTGTCTGCTGGCGGTCGGTAATATCCTTTTCGTTCACGACCAACATCGGCTTGCCTGTTACCGGGTCGTTGGTACACCGCACGTCTATCCCGTGCCAGCGAATTCCCGCCAGAGTAATCACTTGAGCGTCGGTGCTAAAGACCTCACCGGACTTAAGAACTGCCATTGCTCGCTCTCCTACCTGAGAGTCAACAAAGCGGCTCACAAAAGCATTGTCTGTCGCAGAGTGAGGCGGCTGGATATCCCCATAACAGCGCAAGGCCGCCGGGTTTTGCAGCAGCGGCACACCTTCGAGGGTGTACAGCGAAACCATCAGCGTGGTGTGTCGGAGTGCCTCGATCGATCGCAGGGTTTCCGGCTCGATTCGATCGGCGGTTTCGACCGTACCCTCGACCAGCATTGCCAAACGCCCGCTGTCAATCCTGATGCCAGAGCACCGACAGCGGACAGAAACAGGCTCACCGCCCGGGTAAAACTTCCACTGTTCGGGGAAGGTTTTGCCTTGCTCAAACTGCTGTAGATTGATCTGCCAGCGAATCCGAGTAGACTCTGACATATCGCTAAAGTTGCGACTTATGAGCTGCTGCTGCGTCGAAGCATTCCACAGGTACAAGGCGGCTGGGTTGGCCCACCACACTTGCCAATGCTCAATATCAAATATCCAGATCGGGTTTTGCAACAAGTCAAAGGCTCTGAGGTGGACAATACCCCCGCTCAGGGAACACGCAAACTCTGGTTGCAGGCAATTTTGATGATTGACTCTTGGCGCGCTTTCTTTGTTAATCGCAGTTTGATTTGGTTCTGTTTCGAGTTCCGGCGGTTGATTGAAAGGCATCACCGGGCGGTGAGATTCCAGGTGCCGCATCCTCAACCCAAGCTGCACTGCAACGTGTTGCAGGATCTGAACGTCGAGAGGTTCCCACTGACGCGGACTTTGGCATTGATGAGCAATCAACAGTCCCCAAAGCTTCGGAGATTGCTGCTGTTTGCCATCTAGCAAAATTGGCACAACTACATTTGCCTGAACCTGGATGCGATCGAGCAATTCGACATCACAAGCTTGAAGATGGTGGCTGTGAAGATCGCAAATGCTGCTCTTTTGTCCCTGGCTGTAACGCTCTACCCAGGTGGCTTCAAAGCAAGGATCGTAAATCTGTTTTCCTAGGATTTGCGGCCACTGGGCATCAACCGATTCAGCAAATACTACGCCATCTCTATGCGGTAGGAAGCGATAAATTATCACGCGATCGGCTTGCAGCAGCACCCTGGTTTCTTCTACCGCACATTGCAAAATTGTCTCCAGATCCCCGAACTCATTGAGTTGAAGTGCAATTTCTGAAACTTTTTCTATGATTTTCTCTAACGACCCAGAGAAAATCTGTTTTGTAGACAACTCCATGTTTCTTTTTTTGTCAAGCAATTTTCTACTATTCTAGCCCGCGAAAAATAAATATAATAATTTGTATTAATTCGTAGCAACTGGTTTTTGGTTGAGAAACGAAACCACATTTTATCTTTGGATAAAGACTTTTTTTAACTGCTACAATTCCTTTTTTATGTGACTCAGCCAAAAAATTATGTTTTTCCCTCTCTATTTTGCTTATTGTACGGCGCTTTTTTCTAAAAACTTATCGAAGTTCTCCGGCATCAACTAGAAATATTTGTGATTTTTTTAACTAAATTATAGGAAAAATCAAAAAAATCAGCCTCTATAATTATTAAATCTTAATAATTATGTGGTGGACTTTAGTAAACTAGATAAAACTAAGTTTTCCCCAAAACCTGGGGTTTTTACCAAAAGACGCGTTTCATCCCTTGACAAGAGTAAAAAAAACAGTTTCTTGGGTGTGTATTTTTGGGAAATTGGGATAACATTTATTATTGTTATATCAAATCCGCTGGGATCGTCCTGTATTCATCTCTCTCTTCTCTTCCTCTGCGCCCTCTGCGCCCTCTGCGGTTAAATCATTCCGAAACAACCGTAAACGATATTAGTCCTGGACGGAGCAACCGGGTTTTTTAACCCCCTTTCTTCCTTCAAACCCTCAATAAGAGTTAAACAGCAACCGGAATCGATCTAATTAATCTGCGTTAATCTGTGTTTATCTGCCTGTATCTGCGGTTTAAAAAAGAGAATGTATTGACCGCAGATGAGAAGGGATTGACGCAGATTCACGCAGATAAAGAGAAGAGATATATGAAGAATTCCCATGCTAACAGATTTGATATCATTCCTAATTCTCAACGCTGACTCTAATCCCACGATTGCAATTGCACAACCCAATGCTGCACGAAAGCAGAAATGCGATCGCGCCGAGTTTCAAAAGTCCGGTTGATGAGAGTTAGAGTGCGTCGATGACTGATTGTAAAGTTGAGATTTGGCTCGAAACGAGAAAAAAAACGCGGCCAAACCTCGTAGCAATCCGAGGCAGAACCCAGGCTCTTGCTGGAAGACAGACCGCATCTACAAACTCCACAGTTAATGATCGTAAACAGGATTGTCTTTAGGACTAATTAAATTCAGCAACTTTTGCTTGATCTGAGCATCGAATACTTCCCATTTCAGCCTTGCATAATCGCTGTTCTCATTCCCGGCGGAAAGAAATCCCACCGGAATTTCAAAACCTCCTGCTTGACTTCGGCCACCGCCAAAAAAGCGTCCTTGAGCATCTTGGCCGAAGGCTTCTTTAATAAATTCGTCGGGGTCGAGAGTAAGTTTATTAGTTCGCAGCGAGCCAATTACTACTTCAATCTCCTCATCTTTGTCGTGAACAATTGCGTAAACAACGGCTGTATGTACGTTCTCTTCTGTTACTAAAAAGTCCGCCGCTTGGGGAATAGAATCCCGATCGTCATAGCGGAGGTAGCCGATGCCGGCAATCGAAAAATTGTTCTGGACGGTGCGGTGTTTGAGCGATCGCTCGATCGCGTCCATCACCCACTTAGAACGAGACGACTGTAACACTGCATTCAGCAACTGCGGGTCGTAAAACCGGCTCAAATAAGCCGCAGCTAAAAAGTCCTCCTCCTGAGCTTGTCTGAGGGCGATCGTATCCGATCGCAAACCGTGCATCAAAGCTGTAGCGCACTTGACGTGCAGGCTGACGCTGCTGTCGAGAACTAGCAGTCCAGCCTGTAAATACTCGGCAAAAATCGTGGCTGTAGCGCGGATTTGAGGGCGCAAATCGATAAATTCTGCGTTCATTTCCCCCTGCAAATTGTGGTGATCGATGACGGAGGCGATCGGAACTCCAGCCGCTAAAATAAACTCGGTTAAGCTACAAGTCGTCCCTTGGTTGTCGATGAAAGCGCAGCCCTGAAACACCGACAAATCCTTAGTTTTTACTGTTTCCAGCGTCCACCGCTGCAACGGCAACCCTGTCAATTTAACTAAGGCAATATTTTCTTGGTGGCTGAGGGCGCCGGCGTAGATAATCTCGCATTGGATATCGTACTGTTCGGCGATTAATTTGTAAGTCCAAGCGCTTGAAAGTGCATCGGGGTCTGGAAAATCTTGCAGCAAGATTAGCTGGCGAGTGCCTTTGTGCCGATCGAACATCTGGCGCAACTGCTCGACTTTGCGATCGTGCAATTCCTCGCGGAGACGGCCGCGATTGTCTTCGGAAGCAACTTCGGCTTTGCTGCGCCGTTTCCCAGGCGCACTCACTTCGGCTACAACCTCGCTGCTGGAATCAAACTCAACTTTGCGGTTGCCAGATACTCCATCGGAATTGGTGAGGGAATGGTCTTTCATCGTTGCTAAAAATTAACAATTTAACTCTTGAGGGTTTGCGCGACATTCGCTCTTAAACCCCGATTCTTTGTAGAGGCCTCGTTGTCAAAGCCAATACTTCTTACGAGAAACCGGATTTAAGAGCGTAAATTCTATGTTTAAGTTTTTAACTCATGCAGAGAGTGTGCGTTGCCAGGAACGAAGCAATCTCAGAAATCAGAACCTCCGCAAAAAACCCCCGCGCTTGCGCTGACAGGGGTTTTAGAGGCCTATTACATATTTTTGCCATTCTTTGTGCATACCGCTCTTAACGTGTTTAGTCACTTCAAAATAAAGACCGCTGTGAGGTTTCCTCGGCGGATAGCGCAGCGGCATTCCCGCTTCTTTTGGCGTGCGGCTGCCTTTATTGACATTGCAGCGCACGCAGGCGGTGACGAGGTTTTCCCAAGTGTCGCCTCCTCCGCGCGATCGGGGAATCACGTGATCCAGCGTCAAATCGTCCCCGGTATAACTGCAGTATTGACAAGAGTGCGCGTCCCGGTGCAAGATGTTCCGGCGCGTAAGCGGAATATCCTTATAGGGAACTCGGACGTAATGCCGTAGTCTGATCACAGTTGGTAGCGGGAAATTTGGCGCAATAAATTTCCCGTTGTGTTCTACCTGTTCTGCTTTTCCTTTCAGCAACAAAACTACCGCCCTTCGCCAATTGGTGATGTTAAGGGGTTCGTAGGAGGCGTTCAGCACCAGAACATTGCCCATCGTTGATTATTAAAGAGAATATTTTTCCCGATAGTAACACAGGTTCCCATTTAGGTGGGGCGCGATCGCCAAGAGCAAGGATCGCGCAAAAAACGGTGAAAAACCGCACCTTTACCCTATACCTTCGCGCCTGCGCCCCCTGTGGCTGCACCTATTTTGTGCAGTCGGTGTTTGTCAGCGAGCATTTTTCCCTGAGTTTTGGCCTGGATGAGGCCAGTGTGCGATGGCAAAAATTTGCAGAATAAATTTTATTTTTTTCCCTAAATGCCTAATCTTCCCGGCAAAAAGCAGCCTAACTTTTTAGAGTATTAGTAACCTTAAATGAAAAAGCTTATTACTGCTCATGGAATTTCGGCTCTTAAAGTCAGCTTTTAGCGCGTCAATTATTGCCCTTGTTGCTCCGATTTTAGCAAGCAGTCCCGCCTTTGCCCAAACGCCTTCATTCTTCTGCGGCGCTGCTGGCGGCCGCCCAGCTACAATTGCTGTCCAACAAGGCAAAAATATTCCCGTTATTCTGTGGCTAGCTGATAACTATTTCAATGAATCCGGAGAAGATGCGATTACTCGGTGCACCCGAGTCTCTGGAATTCTCAACAACTCGCAACCGCAAGGCAACTGGGAGAATATTATCACATCAGGTGCATCTCCCAGCGGTCAACTAATTATTTGTGCAGCTAATTCTCAAGACGGTTCCTGTAGATTATTATATCAAGTACCCAAAGGGCAAAATCCCGAACAAGCCCGACAAGAACTCTTAAGAAAAGTCAAAAATCCTAATGTAAGTGTTTCGCCGGTTAAGGTAAATTGATAGTCATCAGTAGGGACAGGACTGAGCCTAAGTCCTACTTGCAGATTATTGACAGGACACAGTCCAGGCTAAGTCCCTATTTGCAGAGAGTTGAAACTCTTGTAACATACTTCGGTTGACTGGTGAAAAAATTGCAGCTTTGCTTCAGCAATTCTTCTAACCCTTCAACCTGCCTCAGCCAGACAGTGCCGTTGCTTCCAGCTACAGCAATTTGCTTTCCGTCTCCACTCCAACTGACACTAACAACATTCTCCTCAAACTCAAATTGAGCAACCTGCCGCCCCGCTAAATTCCACAGCCGCACTGTCTTGTCAATTCCCACTGTAGCAAGCCGTTCTCCGTCAGGACTAAAACTAATTGATTTCGCATCAAAATGCAAGGTTTGAAATTCCTTAACTAATGCTTTTTCTGACAGATTCCACAGCCCGACTTTGCCATTCAATGTTACTGTAGCAAAGCGATACTGGTGTGGAGCCGGACTAAAACTGATCCCAATTGCCTGAAGGGGCAGTATTTTTTTCAGCTTTCCCGACAAATTCCAAATTCGCACTGTAGATTGCCCATCTAAAGTCGTTAAAAAATCGCCCCTCGGGCTAAAATTTACGCTTCTCACTAAGCCCTTGTGACCAGGTATTTGCACGCTAGACGATATTAATTTTGGCAGTTTTGACAAGTTCCAAATTGCTGCATTGCTATCTATTCCTGCCGCAGCTAACAGCTTTCCTTCGGGACTAAAACTGATGCTGGTAACCGCGCCTTGAATTCCTTTTAATTGAGAAATATTTTTACCTGATAAATTCCATAATTTAACTGTGCTGTTTCTTCCTGCGGTCGCTAAAAATTTACCGTCCGGGCTAAAGTTTACCATATTAACTGACTGCTGCAAAGCTTTCCATTCAGCAATTTTTTGCCCGGAAAAGTTCCAAATCCGAACTTTATCGTCTATTCCTGCGGTTGCTAATATTTGCCTGTTTGGGCTAAAACTGACGCTGGTAACTGCACCTTTATGAGCTTGCCAATTTATCTTTTTTTTCGGAAGTAATGATGTGTTTATCTGCTGTGCTTTGCTAATTTTATCAAGAATTATTTGTAAGGCTAACAGGGGTCTAGTTGCCGGATACTGTTCTAGCTTATGTTGGTTTTCAACCAAGGTTTTTAATTTTTTCCCCGAGGCGATCGCCCTCAGTAAAGCTTCTGATAAAGCTTCGCTGTTTTCGGTCTTTTGAGATACCGCAAACAGTAAAGCATCGCTGCCATTTTGTTCGATTTCAATACTTGCTTGTGCTAGTCTAAACCGCTGGTAAGCGAGAATTGAAAAGCCGATCGCCCCCACTAAGGATGCTGCCAGTATTGCAGAACCGATGCCGATCCACTGTTTGGCTTTTTGTTTGGCAGATTCAGCTTCCATCAAAGCTTTTTCGCTATCACACACAGCTTTTTTGGTTTCTAGTGTAGCTAAATGCAGCAGTTGATTTTGCTCGCTCAAAATAACTTTCTGGCTGGCCGTCAAAAACTGAAAATCTTCGTTTCTCAAACTTTTTCCTGCCGCCCAAACTAATGCTGACTGCAAACTATCCCCTCGCAACAGTTGGGAGTCATCTTCACAGCTAGAATTTAGCCAGAGTTTGATAGCTTCCGAGTAAGGGGAGAGTTTTTCTAATTTTTGTTCAATTAACTCTTTGTTAAATACAGCTTCATAAATAGGATTAGAAATTGTTAATTTTTCCACGCGCTTAACGATTAATCCGCTCAATCGTAGTTCCATTTGTTCGGCACTGCCATCGGGGACAATTTCAGCTTGCTCTAAAATTTGCTGATACAATCCGAGTCTCCTGACAATGCGCTGGTTTTCTTTGAAAAGCCGATCGCGAATTGTGGACAAATGTTCGGGCACATCTTGAGTTTCCCAATTCTCCACGATTTTCAAGCGCACTACCTTCTCAACCCACTCTTTAGAAGTGTCAATTTGATCTTTTTCCCCCCCTTGGCAAGGCGCCGCTGGATCTTCCCCCCCTTGGCAAGGCGCTGCTGGCTCTTTCTCCCCCCCTTGGCAAGGGGGGGCTGGGGGGGGTAAATTAGGCGCCGCTGGCTCTTTCTCCCCCCCTTGGCAAGGGGGGGCTGGGGGGGGTAAATTAGGCATTAATTGTGGGTTTTCCAGCAGGAGTTTGCACAGCTTTTGAGTGAGGAAGGGTTGCCCGCCAGTCCAATACAATACTTCTGTCAAAACTTCCTGAGAGCTGTCTGTCAGCTCTGCCAACCCCGCTGCTAGCGGTTGAGCTTCTGTTTCGTCAAAACCAGTTAATTCGATCGCCTTGCCAATATTAAAAGGGGTATTGCTGCTGGCATTTTGCTCGCGGCACAAATCCGTCGGCGATGCTACGCCTAAGAGGGCCCAAGTTAGGCGATCGAACTCTGAATTGTTGGCGCGCTTGTTGTAGCACGATCTAATTAGCGCTAAAAAATCGTCGGCGGGAAAATCTAGGGCGAGAATGCTGTCGATTTCGTCAATAAAAATGACAATATTGCTGGAAATGTTGGTTAACAGTACGGTTTCGATGAATTCGCTCAATCTTTGAACCGGGGTTAAAAAATTGCGATCGCGCCACCAAGTCCGCACGTTGACAATATCCGACAGGTTAAAGTTATTTTCGAGAATGCGCAGCAAACCAGCATACCACTGTTCGGGAGTGACGCCGCGGTTGCCAATTTCCGAAATGTCGATCGCAGCACAAGCAATTCCTTCATTTCTCAGCCGCTGAATTGTCCGCACCTGCAAGCTAGATTTGCCCATTTGCCGGGAATTCAAAACATAACAAAATTCCCCGGCTTTCAATCCGTTATAAAGGTCGTCGTCTGCTTGCCGCTTCACATAATTCGGAGCGTTATTGGTGAGACTGCCGCCGACTTGATAGTAACTGGGTTTTGTGGTAAAATTCATAAAATAAAAAAGAACATTCGGCGGTTTAAACCGCTCAAGAGTCAAACGAAGTCCCTCTCTAAGAGACTAAAGAATCGAGTTGTTATTATAATTTTGTATGATTAATTGTACCACAATAAATGAATATACTTAATTAAATATCAGATACAAATGGCTAAAAAAGTTGCTATATGAGCATTTTCCCTTCTTCCTTCTTCCTTCTTCCTTCTTCCTTCTTCCTTCTTCCTTCTTCCTTCTTCCTTCTTCTTACAGCATGAAAACTGATTGGACTGGATACAACCACGACAAAGACCAGTTAAGAGCTGAAATTTGGTCTTTGCTGAAGCAGCAAGCGGCATCTATTGGCGATCCGTTTGGTCATATTCCCAACTTTGTCGGTGCACAGGTGGCGGCCGAAAGATTGGCAAATTTACCAAGATGGCAACAAGCAAAAACGATTAAGTGCAATCCCGATTCGGCGCAAATTCCGGTGCGGATGCGGGCTTTGCAGGAGGGAAAACTGCTGTATATGGCAGTACCGCGCTTGACAGACGATCGCTGTTTTGTTGAGTTAACTGCTGAGGATTTGCAGAGGCAAAATATATCAATTGACGAAAGTGCGATCGCCCGCAAAGCACTCGCTTGCGGAAAATTGGTAAGTTTTGCAGAAATGGAGCCGATTGATTTAGTAATAGTCGGCTGCGTAGCAGCAGGGCCGGGCGGTGGAAGAACCGGGAAAGGTGCAGGATTTGCCGATTTGGAATTGGCGATGTTGCAGGAATTCGGGTTAGTACAAATCGATACGCCAATTGTCACAACAGTGCATCCTTTGCAAATAGTCGAAGATTTGCGTTTACCAATGCAAGCTCACGATTGGGCGCTGAATTGGATTGTTACTGCTGAGAAGGTAATTGAGACTAATACAAGTTATCCGCGTCCAATTGGGTTAAACTGGGATAGTATACGGCCGGAACAGTTGGAACAAATTCCAATTTTGCAAAAATTGAGAGACTCGGCGATTGAAATCGCTCCTTGTCAAACGAAGTCCGCCTCCGCGGACTAAAGAAAAGAGCGGTAGTTCTTTCAATTTATCACTCCCAATTATTTTGACTGATTCAACTGGCTTGGCTTCATCCCTAACCAAATTTGTTGTCCCGTTTCCTTGAATGCAAGCACGACTACATCAACTGATGAACCAACTGCTGGATAATCAGATGGAGTCATATTACCTTCATCTTTGAAATCTGGGATTTGAACAATACCCGTAAACTTTATCCCTGGAAGGGCAACGAATATCCCAAAAGCAAAATGATGGGTGACTACTCCTTTCAATTTAGTTGCAACTTTTAGAGACTCTTTTATTTTGTCCCATGATTGCTGGTCAATCATTTTATTTTATAAGCCTCCTACTTGCATCATTTAATTAGTAAGGTGCGTCAGATCCTAAACTTTGAATAATCGCCCTAACTAAAACTTTGTCTGACGCAGCCTACAAGTTAAACGAACCGCGAAGGCGCGAAGGACGCAAAGTAAGAAAGAAGAAGAAGAGGAAGAAGGTAATTTCATAATCTATCTACTTTGTGGTGAACACGCGCCATGCAATGAAAGCAGTAAAACCTAGATAACCAAACACGGTTATCCAATCTAGCCAATTATCGGAAGTTATCAAAAAAATATCGTTCATGGGTATCATTCACCTGATTATTAATTACATAAATTATACCAAATCCTCGTTAGTTATCCCCATCTCTCTCTTCTGGAGACTCTGCGTACTCTGCGTCCTCTGCGGTTAAATCATTCCGATGGAACCGCTATTGAGATGACTGGCTTTTTGGGAAAATTATATTAAGTTTTTTTCAGATTTGCCGTATGCTTCGTCAAGAAATTTAACAGTGCTTCTACCTGTGGGGATGGCTGTAAACAGGCGTAAGAATAGCTATACAAACCTCTGCAAATCAGAGATAACCGCGTTGGGAAATCAAGCACTGAGGGGATATCGACAATCACATCATCAACTGGTGGAATATCCCTCGCTGACAATATACGGCATAGCTAATTCGAGGCGATTTAGCCCGACTGCTGCTGTGGCTTCCCCAGTGAAAAACGTATTGATTCCAGCACGATAGAGTAGCAGCTTGTGTAGGTAAAGCCCGGATATCTTCCAAGGCAAATTTAGTAGCTTTTGTCTTGAGATTTTTGATGGCTTCAGCATACTCGGGAGCGCGGTTTGCCGGAATCATGTACATACATCAATTGAGGGGATTGGCCTCAGTAATTGTCACCCAGAGTGTAAGCACTGTCGGCATACCGTTGGAGTCTACAGTATTTTCGTACTCGGCGTCGCGGTGAGGCTCAAATCCTTTGCCGCTGTCAGAAGTTTCTATGTAATAAACCCAAAAATTTGGAACTAGCTTGTTGCCGTTTCCCAAAATTCCTGTCAAGGTTGAGTTAAAGTAACCAAATGCTTGATAGAAGATATCGTAGACGAGGGCAAACATTGTCGGAAACCCTGCTTTTCGGACATTTTCTATACAGTCGCGCATCTCCTGAATAGTAGCAGCAGGTATTACGCTAGGTGTTTGGAAATAGCCTTCTTCTCGCAGTTGCAGCCTGTACTCGTCAATTTCTGCTTTTTGGATTCCCGACACTTCTGAAAAGCCTTCAAATTGTCGCTCGGAAATAGTTGAATTGGGGTTGAGCTCGCGCCAGTAGTTAATATCTTCTGCTTGTGGCAGAAGTGGAATTAATTTATCTAAGTCAAGAGACTTTCTCAGGGTGACGTTTTCTTCAATCATCGATCCTATTTTACGTTGATACTGCACAGGGGAAAGCCGGATCGCTCTTTGCGCTATTTGTGCTGCTGTTTCCCCCTACTGCTGATTCTAGGTCATTAACGAGCTAAAATCTACAATTAATTAACTCCCCAATTAGTTTTAAAATATTGTCGATACAGTTCGCATCTCGGCACGCACTCGTTACCATGCAATTTCACCAACCCCAAACTGTCTAATTTAAACGCCTGCATTGCCTTTAATTGCACCGGAGAATCCGCCGCCACAATCTCTCTCATCCCCTGCGCCAACTCTGGATATTCTTCTAAATTCCACAATTGCCGGCGCAAATGGTCGCTGTAAATTCCCGCATCTGCGATCGCAGTTTCTTTTAATTCATCTAGTGTCAAATCCGAACGCGAAATGTGATATAATGCAACTCGCACTAAATACGGATGACCGCCGACAATTGCCATCAATTTTTCAACTTCTGCATCCGACCAATTCAAGTTGTGGCGCGCTGCTAAATCTTGTATTTGCTGAGAGTTGAATTCGGGCAAATCTACGGGCAGTCCGACGTTGAAAGGCGATTGATTGATGTTCATCGGGATGTAAACTTCGGTGGAGTGAACTACAATTAATCGCAGTTTTTTCCAGATGTCGCGCCGCTTCGATTCTTCGTGCCACGCCCGCAGCAGTCCTAAAAAGTCTTCGGCAATGTCGGGATATTGAAAAACGCGATCGATCTCGTCTAATCCTAAAATTAAAGGACTGTCGATTTGCGGTAAAATATATTTTTCAAAGTAATCTTTGCAGTTGACTTTGCTGCCAAAAATCTCGTCCCAATAATCGTCTAATTGATTGGGTAAGTGCAACTCGCGGCCGACGTAAGCGCAAAACCACTTTAAGAATTTATCTAAGTTGGCAAATACGCCTTTATCTACTAACTGAAAAGTTAGGGGCACGGTGCAATAACCTTGACGGGCTCCGTGATGCAAAATTCTTGCCATCAAGGAAGTTTTGCCCATTTGTCTCGGTGCTTTGATTCTAATTAACGCGCTGGGCTGCACAATAGTTTGATAGCAGCGTTCTTCGATGGGCGGGCGTTCTACATAAAATTGAGAAGCGACATCGACTTGTCCTCCCGGTAATTCGGGTTCGGCGGCGGGTAGAGGTATTTCGTCGCTGCTAATTTCTAATAGCTGTTTTTGTGTTAAATCTTCCGTTTGTTCTGTGACTGATCCGGGTTTTTCGGCGAGCAAATTCACAACTTCTTCGATAATAATTGGAGTGTCGGCGGTGGTTTTCCATTCCCTCTGTTTGATGCGGTACAGATAGCCCCGCAAGTCGTGATTTAGAGGCGCGTTCAGGGGAAAGCCGACGCGGATGGGGAGAATTATGGGTTTTCTGTCTGGGCGGGAGTCTTGTAGTTCTTTTGCTTGCTGAACTTGATATGTTAGTAGTTCGCTTTGGTTTCCCGTTGGCGGCAACAGTAGCAGCAAATAATCGCATTCTTGGAGGAAGAAATTAATGCGGTCAAACCAATTATCTCCCAATCTAATGTTATTTTCGGCTGTGAAAACTGTATGACCGATCGCGCTTAAGGCCGTTTCTAACTGTTTTCCCAACTCGCGATCGGGTTCTGCGCTGCGATAACTGACAAATATTTTAACAATTCTGCTGCTGGTCGCTGTTTCCCCCGCAGCCGGCCAATTTTCGGGCTCGTCAAAATTTTCCGCTTCCTCAAGTTTAGCCGATCGGTGGTCGCCATTCGCCAGAGTCATCTCAAAAGCCGCGAACAACTGCCGAATTTTACTCAAATCCGCACCTTCTCTACCCTGCTTAATTTTGCTGACTGTATCGGCACCGACGCCAGACTCAGCCTCGATTTCAGTCAGAGTACCTCTAATGTTATATCGGTCTGACCATTCTTGGAGCGCCTCGTTAAGTTTCTTTAAGCCAGAGGCAGTGAGAATGCGACCGCGATCGCGTTTTGACTTAAGCACTTCGCTTGCACTGAAAGGGAAAGGAATCTAGGAACTTTAACGCCTTAAGTTCCTATTTTAGGCGATTTTAAGGGAGATAGTCAGCCAGCCGGAATTTAAGAAATTATACGACCAGAGTTTTTTTTGGCGATCGACTCCTGAAACTCTTTCCGGATAACGGCTTCAACTGTTGAAGATATATTAGGAGCACAAATTTTTCTTAACTCCCCAATCTCCCCCGCTAATGACCGCTTAACTTTTTAGAGTAGATACACCCAGCAAAAAAGGAGCAGCAAAATGAGCAAAATCTTACACAGGCTGGCAATGGCAGCTTTAGGAACCGCCGCCATTTCCACAATTAATACACTTAATAATTTAACAGAAGCATCAGCTACTGCAAAATTTGAGGGCGCAGAAATTAATCAAGAGGGAGTTGGGTCAGTTGCATTACCTAGCCCGTTCAATAAATAGTCCAATTCATTCATTTAATTAGGAAGAAATTATGAAATCTACACTTTACTCACCTACAGCTACCGCGGCAAAATCTGACTTGGTTGATGCTGAGGCGATCGATGCTTGTACTGCACTTGCGTGGGTTGAATTGGTAGCATTAGATGCCAGCGATCTCACGGGGGATGATTGGCTGGCTTTGTGCGATGATATAGATAGCGGGGAAATCTACCGCTGCTGGTTTTTGTGGCGCGATCGCGAAGTTAGCGGTAATTGGGAAGCTTACGATCCTTTGAGCGATCGCCGATTTGTTGCTAAAGGAAAAGTGTTTCTCAAAGCCGCGATCGACTCGCTCGAAGATGCTAGAAATCGGGATCTCGCACAACTTTAATTCACCTAAGGCGAATACAATTAGCGCCGATAAAACAAGAACTCGCCGAAGAGAATTTACGGCTACACAAACTTTCGTCCCCCTGCGCGAGACTGGAAGAAAAAGGGGTAATAGCACCGGATTTGATATAAGCCCCGAAAACCAAATATTCTCAAATAAAATAATAAAAATTACGGCTGCGAGCCAAAGTTGACTGTATGATACTATGTGGTTCGCCTCGAAAGCGGTTGAGAACACTGTTACCGCCGCTTTCTCGTTGCCGCCGTTAAACTCTTTCTCTTCAAACATGACTCCAAAACTGCGATGGCTGTTGCCTGCTTTAATTAGTGTTTTGTCGGTCGCCCTGCCTGCAAAAGCTGATACACTAACATCTTGGCACTTCGATGCCAGCCAAAACCAACTCAATTTAACAACAGATTCAGGAGTTCAGCCGTCCGTCAAACTAATCGCCAATCCCACCCGCTTAGTAATTGATTTACCGGGAATAGTCTTGGAATATCCCGAAACTCCTCAAAGTTACAACTCAGCTATTCAACAAATTAGAGTCGGGCAGTTTGACACCGAAACTACCAGGTTAGTGATACAATTAACTCCCGGTTATAAGTTAGACCCGCAAAAAGTCCGAGTCATTAGAGAATCTTCCACTCGCTGGTCGTTTCAGTTGCCGAATCCCGAGCAAATAGCGGGCAACGAAATTTTTCAACCAACAGCTATTACCCGGATAGAACAAAAACCAGGTCAAGTTACGCCAACTGTTTCTTCAGCAACTCCGAGAAATTATGCCGCTGATTTGGAGATGCGAACAGGTTACGAAATGAGCGCAATCAAGCCTCAAATCGAAAGTGCAATCGAACAGTATAGATCCCTCAGCGCCGGAATGTTTTTTCTGGATTTAGATACAGGCAACTATTTGGATATCAAGGGCGATCGAGTATTTCCGGCCGCGAGTACCATCAAACTACCGATTCTGATTGCTTTTTATCAAGATGTAGACGCAGGCAAAGTTAGCCTAGACGAAACATTAGTTATGAAGTCCGACTTAGTAGCCAGCGGTTCTGGAACTATGCAAGACAGACCAAATGGCACTCGGTTTAGCATCAGAGAAACCGTAGATAAAATGATTACCATCAGCGACAATACAGCCACCAACATGATTATTGAACGTTTGGGGGGAATTGCTAAACTCAACGAGCGTTTTCGCAGTTGGGGATTAACTGATACGAGAATTCGCAATTGGCTAGGCGATTTTCAAGGAACAAATACCACAAGTTCTGTGGATATGGTAAAGTTGCTGGCGATGCTGTCTCGCGATAAATTAGTTTCTGAATCGAGTCGAGAACAGGCTTTAGAATTATTGCGGCGTACAACAACTAGAACGCTTTTGCCTTCCGGTTTGGGCCCGGGTGCAGTTATTGCTGACAAAACCGGAGATATCGGCTTTGTGGTTGGCGATGCGGGAATTATAGATATGCCCAACGGTAAGCGTTATTTAGCGGCAATCTTTGTCAAACGTCCTTACAATGACCCGATTGTGAGAGATTTTGTGCGTCGGATTTCGCGGATTGTTTACAATTATTTAGACCAACCTGCGGCGAAAGTACCGGATAATTTACGTTGATAAGACAATTCGGCGATTGAAATCGCTACTAAACAAAAAAAGTCCGCCTTCGCGGACTTGAAGAGAAAATTTTTAATGACTAATGACTATTCTTTGCGCTCGACAGCTACAGTCAAATGAGCCGCAACTGCCCCAACTGTAGCAAGTACAGCAGCAATTGGAAAGACTACCGATCCTGCAACGCCGCCTACCAATGCTGCCATCAGCGGAATGTCTGCCAAAGTCCGCCCTTGCGAGTTTTTGATGACGAGGTGGCGGAGTTTTCCTTGCTGAATTAGTTCTTTGACTTTACCAATTATACTGTCGCCGCTAATCTTAAATTCTTCCACTCTGACTTTTTCCTCTGTTGCAAATTCTGAGGTGAATAAAGGAGTTTCAACTGTTGGGTTTGCTGAAGATCCGGCGGCTGGTGTTTTGTCTTGCATAATCGTTACTTGTTGTTCTAGTTGTGAGTTCATTTTTTGTAAGGGCGGGTCAAAACCAGCCGTTTAATTTCTATACTCTTATCTTCGGCGATCGTACTTGAGAACGACAGGCAAGGAAACCCTACAATCTGCATTCGTACTTTCCACCCCCGCCTTTTTACTCAAAACATTATCTCTGTCTGGTTAGATAAGGGCGGGTTTATCTCTTCCTAAAGGTAGAGAAAATATCTCTGGGAAAACCCGCCCCTACTGATTATTTATGTCGAATTAGCTCGTAAATTTCCACATAGTCTTTAGCTGGATATTTCCACGAATTATCGCAATTCATGCCTTGAATCATCAGTTTTTCAAATTCATCATGGTAGTCATACCACAATCCGATCGCGCGATCGAGCGCCGACTCTAAAGCGCCGTAGTCGCTTTGGTAAAACACGTAACCGTTGCGTTCTTCCGGGAGGTGGCGGGTGTCGTAATCTCGATCGAACACAGTATTCACCAAACCGCCAACTCCCCGCACCACAGGAACAGTGCCGTACCTCAACCCGATCATCTGAGTCAGCCCGCAGGGTTCGTAATTGCTGGGAACCACAATCATATCCCCACCCGCGTAAATTAAGTGCGAGAGTTCCTCATTAAAACCTAGTTCTAAATGGCAGTCTGGATTATCATTTAAAAACTGTCTTTCGTGCTGGAAATGCGCGTTAATTCCCGCTTCCGTCGCGGAACCCAAAAGCACGAATTGCGCTCCCTTACTCAGAGAGTAATAAATTGCATGGTGGACGAGATGAACGCCTTTTTGGTCGTCCAAACGACCGATAAAGGTAATAATAGGCTTGTCAGCATCGCGCAGTAACAGCCGATCGCGCAATGCTTTTTTAGTTTGGGCTTTTCCTGCCAAATCCTCCTGAGTGTAATGAGCCGGAATGTAGCGATCGGTCTCGGGATTCCATACATCGTAATCAATGCCGTTGAGCACCCCGCGAAACTTCTCTTGATATAAGTGCAAAGTGTGGCCCAAACCGTAGCCGAACTCGCCGAGGTGAGCTTCCCAAGCGTGGTGCGGCGACACCGTGGTGACAAAGTTCGAGTACACAATGCCGCCTTTCATAAAGTTGAGGGCAAAAGGGTTAAAATTATCTCGCAGGCGATCGTACTCAAAATAATAATCCTGTCGATTCAAACCCGTTGCTTGCAAAATATCAATTCCTCCCATCCCTTGATGTTTGAAATTGTGAATGGTATAGCAGACTCGCTGATTTTCCATCCAATTGTATTTGTAAACTTCAAACAGCATGACTGGAACCAAACCAGTTTGCCAATCGTGACAGTGAATCACCTCGGGACGCTTGTTGCTTCTGAGCAAAAATTCCAAAGCGGCTTTGCTGAAAAATGCAAACCGCATATTGTCGTCATTGCAGCCGTAATAACAGCCGCGATTAAAAAAGTTATCAAGAGAGCGAGGTTCGATGAAAAAACACAACTGCCCGTGCACCCATCCGCACAAGACATCACAGAGGATTTCGCCGCCATACCAGGGCACAGCCAGATCCCGGTAGGCCTCGTGAAGTCCCCAAATGTGGTCGTACCTCATGCAGTCGTACTTGGGTAGAATAATCTCGACGCAGTGACCGGAATTCTGTAACTCCCGACTCAAGCCGTAAACTACGTCACCCAAACCCCCTGCTTTGATGACTGGGGCGCACTCCGAGGCAATTTGTACAATGTACATTTTTTTTTCTCGCTCCTGGATGAATCAAAAAAATATTTTCTTAACTTGACAAAGTATATGATTTATCGCCAAATAAGCAAGTAGGCCATTGGGAATACAGGGAGATACGCGCAGCTAGCGGATGTTGGGGCAGATTCGGGCGATCGCACTGTTGCTTAAAATACAGTAGGGACACCGCACTGCCTTTCATCGTCTCAAAAATCGCCTAAAAACTTTTGTATCTCTCATTTATACCCGAGTCTCGATCCCCCTCGCATCCCCCCAACGATTTGGGGGGCGCCGGGAGATATAGAGGCTCATTAGAGCGACCAAAGACTGTTTTTTGAAGTTAAGTTAATAACTATAGGCACTGCCGTTTCCCCGCTACTTTTGAAGTCACTGGCCATTTGTATCGTGTTCCGAATATCGAGCGAATCTTTTGTAGCGATGAAACAACTCAACCCAAACCCATACCATCATTTTCACATACTAATAATTTACCTTTCCCCTGATAAAACCAAACATAACCCTCTCCGCCGCCTTTGCCAAAATGACCTAATTTTCGATAATCTTCTTCAATCCCCTTGGTAAATCCTTTTACTAAATCGCAATCAGCTATCAAAGTTTCACCTTGTTTTAGTTCGACAATCTTAGCCGGTGAACTTGTAGCTGCTACCACAGTAGCTTTTTGCTCGCGCAAAGCTGTAACAGCAATTCTCCACCTACCGTCAATCGATTTTAGATTTTAGATTTTAGATTTTAGATTGACCCCACGGATAAATGCGGGGGCTTGAGGATTTTCGATTTTCGATTTTGGATTGATTCCACGGATAAATCCAGGGGCTTGTACCATCAAGAAATTCTTGGTCAGTAGAACCAGCTACTTGTCGGAATTTCAGTTTTTTAGCACCGATAACTACATTGTCCGAACAAAACTGAAATATACCGTCATCAAACTCCCACTGCTGGGCATCCAAAAGCTCGATCGGCGTATAATGCAGGAAATACCCTTTTTGTCTCGGTTCGAGTTTCACCGTACCAGTCCCTTGATATACGGGAGCGTTGTAGTCCATTTCCGTTGTCAAAGATACCCACATATCTTTCAAACGGTTATCCGTTTTATAAACACCCCAAGTCAATTTCCCCATACACCAATGCAGCGCGCCTTTTTGAATTATCACTCCCGAATTGTTCAAGTTAATTTCTACTTGTTGAACAAACGGAATATTCTTAGTGGGATGGTAAAACTTATTGGTTTCAGGATTGATGTTATTTTGGACATACCACAAATCCGTTGGTTCCAAAACCTTGATTTCGTATTTCATAATTTACCTCGCCTATTTACGTGAAATGTCTTAAACATTTTACCCAGGATTTGCGGTTTCCGCCCTCCCGGACTTATCTTGTGAAATTTATCTTTTGCCGACATCATCTGCTACTGTTAAATTATCTAGCTATCTTAGCAATAGCAGACACGGTTCCTCCACAATTATTGAGAAAAATTTATGCCTGCGATCGCACAATCTCCCAATTCACCCATTTTACAAGAAATCAACTCAGGATTACCCAATATTTGCGGCTCCGAAGCAGAAATTAATGCCGCAGCCAATAGCAACGAACCAGTCTTTCTACCTACCACAAATCTGCGCCTCGAAAATATTCAAGCCGGATTTGCCTGCGCCCTCCACATGCACCAACCCACAATTCCTGCCGGTGCAAACGGCGAACTAATCAGCAATCTCCAGCATATGTTTGAAAATCCCAACCAAGGAGACAATCACAACGCCGGAGTCTTTGCTTGGTGCTATTCCCGCATGGGAGAATTCATTCCCCAACTGATTGCCGAAGGCTGCAACCCGCGAATTATGCTCGACTATTCGGGCAATTTATTGTGGGGATTGCGCCAAATGGGACGCGACGATATCTTCGACAATCTCAAGCGGATTACCTGCGATACTCAATATCAACCTCACGTAGAATGGCTGGGGACAATGTGGAGTCACGCCGTCATTCCCTCAACTCCCATTCCCGATATCAAACTCCAAATTCAAGCATGGCAACATCATTTTGCAGCCATTTTTGGCATAGATGCCCTCAAGCGCGTTAAAGGTTTTTCCCCCCCAGAAATGCACTTTCCCAATCACCCAGATACACTTTACGAATACATCAAAGCTTTGAAAGAATGCGGCTATCGCTGGCTGATGGTGCAGGAACATTCAGTAGAAAATCCCGACGGTTCGGGATTGTCGCAAGACCAAAAATATATTCCCAACCGTTTAGTAGCCCGCAATTCGCGCGGCGAAACAATCAGTATTACTGCTTTGATTAAAACCCAAGGTTCAGATACGAAATTGGTCGGTCAAATGCAACCTTATTACGAAGCAAAAGGACGCAATAAACAGCAAATTGGCAAGGTCACAGTTCCTTCTTTAGTTACTCAAATTGCCGACGGCGAAAATGGCGGCGTCATGATGAATGAATTTCCCAGCGCCTTTGTCAAAGCTTGGCACGAAAACCGCGAACAAGGCGGCGGAAAATCCGGCGTTGTCGGTTTAAACGGCACTGAATATTTGGAGATAATTGAAGCGGCGGGGGTTAATCCTGATGATTATCCGATTTGTCAGGGGATTAACCAGCACAAAATCTGGCACCTAGTCGATGCTGATAGTGCGACGCCGGAAAAAGTGGAAAGTGCGATCGCCCAACTCAAGCAAACAGACCATAATTTTCACATGGATGGTGCTTCTTGGACTAACGATTTGAGTTGGGTCAAAGGCTACGAAAATGTCTTGGAACCCATGAATCTACTCAGCGCTGCATTTCACAGAAAATACGACCCGCTGTTGCAGCAAGATGCGACCGTTACCAAGCAGTTTGAATACCAGCAAGCTTTGCTTTACAACTTGTTGCTACAAACAAGCTGTTTCCGCTATTGGGGACAGGGAACTTGGACTGATTACGCCCGCGAAATTTACAACCGCGGCGCTGCTTTAATGAAGTAAGAAAAGTTCGCAGTTGCGATGTGGCGAAAAAAACGCAACTGCGAATTTTACCCAATTTTACAAACAAATAATTCCAGTGCACCCGGATTTCATCTCAACCGTATATTCGCTGATTGCCTCGCATTTTAGAGGAAACTCGATAAAAAACAGTATCCATTGAAACTTTTTAGCTACAGAAGTCAAGATTTTATCTTAAATCTATTGCCAAGCCAGTCTGTTCTAGGAGCTACATCCTACTACATGAAGGACATTAATAGCTACTTTTCTGTATTTTAGATAACCAAATCGCCGATTTTAAGGCGAGCTACTACTTTTGATATAAGTGAAAACTTCTAGATTTATTAAATTTAACCCTCTTAAAATAATAAAGTCTTCGTAAATACCGAATTGCTCTATCCTAAAGGATACGATCAAGTAATTAGCAACTTAGGCAACAGCTTTTTTGTAAGCCGATGGACTATTGTCGGAGATGCGCGTTGTTTAAAGTGCAAATTGCGTCAGGTAGGCAAATGAAACATTGGTTTATATTTTTATTAACTTTAGTCTTTTGTGTGGCAATGGTACTGAGCAATGTAGTCATAAAAGTGACAGCTCATGAAGATGGTGGAATTGCCAGGGTCGTTAACATGACATCTCAGACATCGACTGACAGCAATGCCGTTGAAGTAGGTGGTATCCGCTTTGAAATTATAATCCCACAGCCTGTATTGACCATCCCCAAAAAACAACCTGACGCTTATACTCCTGTATATGTTGGTCTGAGGATTATCAACTCTAACTATACTTCAATCCCTCTTCGTTTTAGTAACTTTTTTATTCCTCAACTTGCAGGATCTGATGGTCAATTGCTAGAGCGCGGTGGTGGTGCAGATGCCACTTTCCCTAGCCGAGAATGTGATTTTCCGATAGTGATACCAGGTCGAAGCGTGACATTCTTTATAAACGGAAGGCTTCTCTGGAGGAATAACACCCTTCAAATAGACCTGGAGGACCGACCTGGCCATGTACTTTCTTTTTCCGACCTCAAGCCTGGTACATATCAGCTTCGGTTAGCTTATTCCCCAAAAAGTGAAACAGCAGAAGTTTATGACGTTGGAGGTAGTATTTATGGCAGAACGCTAAAAGGTGTGTGGACAGGTGAGGCAATTACTCCGTTTGTAGAAGTTTACATAGTTCCTTCATAAACTGTATATAGCAACTAAAAAAATGCAGAATCGAAAAGCGATATTTTTATTGGCGATTAATTACCTACTAACAATTGGGAAGCAATCAGTATTTGCTTTTAAAATTAAGGGTATACCATCCGAACTTCCAAGATTAGAGTACGAAGTAGCAGGTGGTAAAAACCAAATAATGCTAATGCCATTGTCTAAACTAGAGCCTCCCAAAAATGATTCTGAATTTATGAACGTTTTGAAAGAATTTACCAAAGATAAGGGAACCTGGAATTTTACAATAGATGAGCTCTCAGGTAACTTCGAGATTCTGAATTATAACCCTATTAACAAGAGCGCGTTGGGTGAATCTGACATAGTGGGAGCTATGTTTGAGCTTTTTTACTGTCCGGCTGATAACGATCCCAAACCCAGTCAACAACTCAGTGTAACAACTGTAAATCCAAAGCTTATTGCTAATTGTCCCGGGAGTAAAAACCTACAGCCTACGGAAAAACACAAACTCCATTGGATTCAAAGGGTAGTTAATAATCATGCCATAATACCTAGATTGGGGGGAGGAACCGAAGACCTAGGATATGGAACTATGGATAACAAAATTGACATTCCAAGCATTGGGCAGTTAGATCCATTCTATGACACGATTGGTTATTTGCTTAATCTAACGAGAGAAGATTACTTCAAGGATATCCCAACTAGAAATGCCATCACAAAAGATCATGAATGGTTTGCTGAACTCTACCTTGCGGAGGTAAAATATCCAGATAATAAGCCTCAAGAAGTCACAATTTACAACGGTATTAAATGGGGATGGAAAAACAAATTTACTCCGGCTAAAACCTCAAAAACATTTTCCGGCACCCTAGCCTCCGGCTATCAAACAGACACTTACAAGCTAGACCAACTCACCCCAGGTTCAAAATATACAGCCTGGACAAACAACGACCTCCCCTCAAATCGATGCAATCCCAACACATACTTAAGCACATCTAGCCCAGGTTCTCGCCGTTTATACGATGACAATAGCAGCCCAGTAGGAAATGGCTTCGCCTCCGGGTTAACTGGTACTGTAGGCAATAGCGGCACCCTCAACCTAGCAGTTCAAGCAGCTAATGGAGGTGCTCGCGGACAAGACAAAGGCAACTACGAGCTTTTTGTCAACGTTTACGAAGATGGAGAATCACCAACCTTTAGCAATGGCAACAGCGGTGGAGGCGGGTTCGGCAAAGAAATGCGAGGTTTGACTCAACAAAACCCCATACTTCCAACAAGCGTACAAAACGGCTGGCAAACCTTCAGCAAAGTACCAGGTTGCCGATGGTATGACCCTTACACCACCTACGGCTTTGAATTCCAATCACTAGAAGACACATTATTTACAGAAATACTTGACTTCCCAGTAGGAGAAGACACCGAATTTGCCGTCACAGTCGGAAACGTCTTGCTTGGAACATTTGGCCCTGGTTCTAGCATAGACTTTGTTTCATTACTCGGTCACGGGATTTCTAACTTCAAAATTACAGGCATTAACTCATTATTTGGCTCAACAGCCGAAACAGCATTTCCCATTCAACTAGCCTTCAACGAACGGGAGGGAAGTTTCAAAATGCGTGCAATTTCCGCAGATGATGCTGAAAATGTCCCAGAACCGACAACAGTACTAGGAACATTATTAGCAGTGGGCGGATTGGGAATAATCAAAAAATTCAAGAATCGGAAAACCAAAGAGTAATGAAAACCCTCTACACCATCCTGTTTGCCCTCAGTATCATCCTTATCAACCCCTGGGGAAGCAGCCGGGGCCTCATCTGGACTTCCCCCAAAGTGTTCGTTATTTGGCTAATAGTAGGAGTCAATCTCGCCCTCTTGTCGGAACAAAAAAAAGCCCTAACCATCCCCCGACAATGGAAAATCTCCCTAATAATGTGGACAATTTTTATCTCAATCGGAGCTATCTCGACTCTACAAAGTCCTTTCCCCTTAACCTCTTTCTTCGGTCAAGATCAAATGGGAGACGGCTGGCTCTACTGGCTGTTAATCGCCGCCTTCACCCTCAGCAACAGCCTGCTCCTAATCGTACACCCGCAACTCATTAATTCCCAATTCCAAGGACTGCTAATTGGCAGCACGATCCTTTCTCTTAGTATATTCCCCCAAATCATCGACTGGCGGATCGACTACACGGCCACAATGGGGCAAATTATCCGAGCTGATGTTAATGCCAGCAGCATTTTTCAAGGACAGCAACCAATAGGATTGTACTCCCATCGCGGCCACGCAGCCATAGTTTTAACATTAATAGCAATTACTGCTATTGTGGGTTGGTTTGGGAGATTTACCGCAACTAAATTAACTGCACTTACTTTAATTTTAACTGTTCCCGCGCTGCTGCTAACTTCTACCCGAAGTGCTATTTTAGCTCTGATGGTGGCTAGTGCCTATTTGCTCAGAGGCAAATATTACAAAATCGTTGCAGGCATTGCTCTTATGGGTGTAATTGCTATTGGCATCATGACTGTCACCAGACCGCTAGATTGGAGCAAACCTTCGATCGCACAAATCATGTCTAGCCGATCGCCCATGTGGACACTCTCAGCGCGTGGCATCAAAAAACGCCCGCTATTTGGATGGGGATTTGACGGTTTCGGCATTGCCTATCCCTACATCAGAAATCCTCAAGTAACTCCGATAGTTGTAAATTTAGACGAGTTTACTTACGATTATATTAACATAAAACGTGAAATCAGCACTAGAGAAATCCCTACTTACAAAGCTCACAATTGGATTCTGGATACAACCCTATCAGTTGGCATCTTAGGGCTGCTGGCTGGCCTAGCACTTTGGGGATATTATGTATGTTTAGCGCTGAATTCGTCTAGCCGCGGTATTGAAGCGGTTGCTATTGCTTATTTCATTTTTACTTTCTCTTGGTTTGACTGCGCTCAATACGCACATATTGCTTGGTGGACGATGAGTCTCACCGCAGTTAAATCTGCTTCTGTTAGTCGTTTCTCTCGTTTCCGGTCGGAGTCTGGGCAATTACCAATTACCAATTAGCAATTACCCATTCCCCATTACCCAATCCTACATTTCCTGCATCAGCCGCAAATAATTCTGCCGCATCTGCGTCATATTTTCCATCATTCTATTAGCCATATCTTTCTCAACATCGCTCATTTGCTGCCAAAATAAAGCCGATCGCCTCGCCATAATTGCTTCTTCCCACAGCATCTCCAAAAGTTGCGCCGCCATTGGGTTTTCAGCATCGATAATCCCGCACAATTGCTCGAAGGCCCGGTTGGCTTCGGTGTGAGTGCTAACATCCTGAACCAGGGTTAGGCATTTTTTGAGTTGTACGATCGGGTTTTCAGAAGAGTAAGCCATAATTTCACTAAGATAAGCGACAAAATTTACACTGATACCTTTGACATTACTAGAGTTGTGACACAGCCTTAGAGTTCCCTACATACCAGCGCCAAGACAAATCAATTCCTTGAGAAATCCCGATCCGCGTAGTTTGCACAAAATTTATTGTACCCTCCTCCACAGCTTGCTGAAAGTGCTCGCTCCGGTGTTCCAACCGCAGCGGTTGGGCCCAACCTAAGGGAAAACCGCTTAAAGTTCGATCGATCTCCAGCACCTTACACAGTTTCCCAGGCCCGGCGGCGAGGCGCGATCGCTTCTTCTCGGGAATTCCAGCGAATTCTTTGGGAGGCGCATCTAACTGCAAAGCTCGAATCAGCACAGCACTAGCAACTCCCTCTGCATCCGTCACCACATTAAAACAGTGATACATCCCGTAGATTAAGTAAACGTAGCTCATACCCGCAGGCCCGAACATCACCTCATTGCGACGAGTTCGCTGCCGGTAAGCGTGACAAGCGGGGTCTCCTGGGCCGTAAGCTTCGGTTTCGACAATAATTCCCCGAATCGTCTCGCCGTCAGGAAACTGCCGCACTAGAGTACAGCCCAGCAAATCCGGCGCTACGCTGGTAGATGGCCGCGCCAGCCAAAAAGATTCTACAATTTGAGTATTTCCACTCACTCAACAACAGCAGGTAAATTATGGACGTTAAGTTAGTTTTAGCAGTCTTGACAGCAGTTTTCACCGTTTGCTGTCTGTTCTTCGGTACAAAAAACGGATTCTACGATACTGACAAGTATCACGGCAACGGTTCTGCTCACTAATTTGAGGCGGCAGTTAGTTGCTTAAAAAACCGCTGTCAGTCAGGCGGCGGTTTTGTTTCGATTTAAAAAGTATTTGCTACTCTGACTGAGGATGAATTTTGCCATCTGGCATTTTAGTTTCCTGCAAGCTAGCATTCTCCAAGCCAGCGCATCCCGGCAGATTGAAACGCATTGTGGCTCCCCGGTCTGTTGCTTTCATGTTGAAACCAACTACTGCATTTTCTGGGTTATTCTTTTCGGGAACGGCACTGACATTAAAATCCACATTTGCTTCTTTTTCATTAGCCTCAAGGTTGAAAGTAATGCCGTTACAGCCCAAATCAGCTCCGGTCAGGTTGGCTCTATTTAAGTTAGCATTTTTTAGGTTAGCATTTGCCAATTTTGCTCCAGACAAATTAGCACCTTCGAGGTTCGCGCCCTGCAAGTTAAATCCTTGTAAGTCAAGTCCCTTCATGTTGGCATTGCTGAAATTGCATTCTGGACATTGCTTGGTTTCCAGTAACTGCTTGACTTGGTTTTGTTGAGTTGCAGCAGGTATATACTTGACCGCAGTAAATATAACTGCGATCGACAAAGCAGCAGTAAGTAAATTTTTAAATTTCATAAAAGTTCTGAAAAGCTTTCGTAGCTTCGTTTTGCGGTTAATATATTGCTACAGTAGGGCGATCGGTCTCTCCAGAATTTCCCCAAAAATTTGCCCAGATTGCGGAATTTACTTTTACCCGCCCGGGTGCAGCGTGCATATACCTGCGGGCTGACTTAAAAAAAATTATATTTATATCCCTAGAAGGAGGAAATTTTATAAAAATTGGACCATGATTGAATAGAAAAGCAATACCGTACCTGCGCTGTTGTCAGTTCTCAGCAACTATTTGTGTTGTCAAAATTGGTTTGAGAAATTAATTGACTATCAAAACTGTTGGCAGCAGCTCAGGTTCCTCAACCCTGCCAAAACACACCACACCTCCAATCCCAATGAACTCGGAGCGGCAATGAATAAAGTCTACCCCGAACCCAAAAGATCGCGCTTCATGGCAATGCTGCTGACAACGCTGCTTACCTTTCCCTTTGTCACTGCTTGCGGTTCCAGCCAGCAAAGTTCGCCTCCTCCGCCTCCTGTTGACAACACTCGCGCTGGAGGAGTGCAAACTAATCGCGCCTCGACTCCTTCGCCACAAGCGAAAAAAGGACTGAACACTGCTCAAAAAGTAGGGATTACTTTAGCAGGAGCAGCGGCCCTTTACTACATCTACAATCAGTACAAAAATAAACAAGAAAAGGGAGCGCAGGGAAAACATTACCTTTCCAAAAACGGTCGCGTTTACTACCGCGATGCCCAGAATCGCGCGGTCTGGGTAACGCCCCCGCCTGAAGGAATTAAAGTTCCCGAGTCCGAGGCAGCGCGTTACCGCGAATTCCAGGGCTACAACAACCAAAAAACCGGTCGAGACCTTACTAGCTTGCCGGAAGCTACAAGTCCTGTTCCCGCACAGTAGCGTAACCACTTGAGATTTTAGATTGCCGCTGCCGTGATTTTCAATTAAATCTGGGATTCCCAATCTAAAACAGCCATTTTTCAACACATAAAAAAGAGGAACTTTATCATGGTAAACGAGTTTGTGCGGATTATAAAAGATGCGATCGTCGGATCGGACGGCGAGCAAGGCGATGCTGACGGCAATTACCAAGATACCTCAAATGCCGGACAGTACGGCAACGTGAGTCCCGCCAGCGAAGACCCCTACGGCGACCCGGCAGACTCCGGACAGTACGGCGACGTGAGTCCCGCCAGCGAAGACCCCTACGGCGACCCGGCAGACTCCGGACAGTACGGCGACGTCAGGCCCGCCAGCGAAGACCCCTACGGCGACCCGGCAGACTCCGGATCCTACGGCGACGTGAGGCCCGCGAGCGAAGACCCCTACGGCGACCCGGCGGATGAGGAAGGGTTTAGTTAAGTCAGTTAGCTAGAAAATTTACCTGGTAAGCAACAGCACCCCTGCGGGGGTGTTTTTTTTCTGGAGGACTAGCAGCAGAAGGACAAAACTGCAAAGATGGTATGTCAGTCCCAGCAATCGAGATCGGGAAAAATTTATCTGTGAAGAATGCGGTCATCATGAGGATGCCGATGTGGATGCTGCAAAAGTTATTTTGCAGCGCGGTCTTGATGGACTGGGAATCTATTTGGATGCTGTACCGAGAGTCCCTCGGAAACAGGTTGACATCCTCCCCACCCGTATACTTGGCACTGCGTGCCTTGGTCTTTGAGGGTGGGGATTCCTCAGAATTTTTGGATCGCTTCCGAGTTTTTACAGCCTCACAACTGTTATTTCCTGCTTCATTGCACCCGCCGCCATCCTTATAGGAGTTTGGTCTTACAGTTGCTCCACAGGCTATCACCGCAAGTCCTGCGGCTAAAATATTCTTCCCGGCGTTTTCATCTCGGTCGTGATTGGTATTACATTTAGGACAATCCCATTCTCGTATTTTTAAGGGCAATTTATCAATGATATGCCCACAACAATGACACCGTTTTGAACTGGGAAACCACCGGTCAATTTTTACAAAACTCCGACCACACCAATTGGCTTTGTACTCTAATTGGCGGATTAATTCTCCCCAACTCGCATCATGAATTGCTTGAGCCAATTTGTGATTCTTCAACATCCCTTTCACATTTAACGTTTCTGCTACAATTACTTGGTGTTCGGTAATTAGTTGAGACGTTATTTTGTGTAATTTATACTTACGGATGTTAGCAATTTTCACGAGAAAATTCGCTAATTTCAACCGTGCCTTATAGCGATTATTTGAACCTTTCTGCTTCCGCGCCAAAGATTTATTTAATCGCCTGAGTTTTTGATGCGCCTTCCTCAATGACTTAGGATTTTGAAATTTCATCCCGTCGCTGGTTGTTACTAACGCATCAATGCCCAAATCCACTCCTATTTGTTTGATTGAGGTGGGTTTGGGCATTATTTTTGTGTCACACAGAATGGAAATGAACCATTTACCCGAAGGTGTGAGTTTAACTGTAATTGATGATGGGTAAGAGTTTCTAGGAAGTTGACGCGACCACCGAATCTTCAGTGGTTCGTCGCACTTTGCTAAAAATACTTTACCTTCTTTAAGGGTAAAGGATGACTTTGTAAAGGTTGCAGAACCGCCATTGCGCTTCTTGAAGTTGGGATATTTCGCTCTCCCTTCAAAGAAGTAACTGAATGCAGATTGTAGATGTCTCAAAGATTGTTGCAATGGAACCGATGAAACTTCTTTGATAAAATGCAAATCTTCCTGCTTTTTCCATTGAGTTAAAGCACCAGATGTTTCTTGGTAGCCAATCCGCTTTTGTTCTTGATAGAAAGCATCGGTTCGGAGTGAATCGGCTCGGTTGTAAACTAACCGCACACATCCTACCGTTCGTCTCAACAAGGTTTCTTGTTGGGGCGTCGGGTAAAATCGGTAACGGTAAGCTTTTTCCATTGGCAATGCAATCTTTGGTAGACTCTTTATCTCTTAATACAAAATCTGTGAAGTAGAGCAAAACTCCCGAAAAGTTTACATTACATTAACTGGCGATTTGACTTACTTTTTTCGCCTTACATCCCCAACCTACTTTACTCCCCCAAGCGCTTCGCTGTTTCTGGGTTTCGTTGAGGTTGGGGTTTTCCGGCGCATTTGATAAAAGTACGCCCGAGGAGCCTGTTGGAAGACAGGGAAAATCATCCGCGTTGGTGGGTGAGCCTGGGAACCCTAAGAGAGTTCCAGCAATTGGAGTTATTTGAGTGGAGGGGAGTGTAAATTACCCAGCACTGACCTGAGTACAGGTACAGTGTGGGCTTTCAATAGCCCTGAAATGATCTTGCACATTGC
>NZ_JAUBTO010000093.1:0-15947 GCF_036702495.1 Microcoleus sp. C2D2
TTAGTCATTAGTCATTAGTCATTAGTCATTAGTCATTAGTCATTAGTCATTAGTCATTAGTCAACAGTCATTAGTCAACAGTCATTAGTCAACTGCCAACAGTCAACCGTCAACAGTCAACTATGCCCAATTCCCCATTCCCATCATCATGAAAAGAGTCTTCCGAATTTTCCTGAGTCTGGTTTTAAGTTTAGTGTTGGCTTTTGGGTGGGTGCTGCTGAGTGCTACTCCGGCATTTGCCCTGCCGAAAACAAGTATTAATTACACAAATATTAATTTGTCCGATCGCGATTTTTCCAACTCGGATTTAGCGGGGGGAACATTTGTCGCTGCTGAAATGCGGGGAACAAATTTTCAAGGGGCTGATTTAACTAATGCGATTTTGACTAAGGGAGTTTTGCTGAATGCCAACTTGTCAGGTGCCAACCTCTCCGGTGCTTTGGCAGATAGAGTTACATTCGACGGCGCTAATTTGACAAATGCTAATTTTTCCGAGGCAATTATGACTCGAACTCGGTTTTTTGATGCTGCAATTTCCGGCGCTGATTTTACTGACGCGATTATCGACGCTTATCAAGTGGCTATCCTGTGCGAGAAAGCAGATGGTGTCAATCCCGTGACGGGAGTTTCTACCCGAGAAAGTTTGGGATGCCCCTAAAAATTTACACCGGAATGATGGGGAGTCGGGAGTCGGGAGTCGGGAGTCGGGAATCGGGAGTCGGGAGTCGGGAATCGGGAGTCGGGAATCGGGAGTCGTCCGTGGGGGAATGTGGAATTATTGACCTTGACTTTATCATTCCCATGCAACCGGAAACGATATTACGTGATATTTATAGTCGTAAGGTGCGCACTGCGCACCCTACAAATAGAGGTTTTGCGTAAGTTCTGTTCTTCCTTCTTCCTTCTGCTGTATCGGCTTATCGAGCGCTACAAATGCCTGTGCTGGCAGTAGCAACTACCAACTCGGAATCCAACTGCAAATCTAAATCGGTGTCGGGATTAACAGCATACAAATCGACTCGATCTCGACCCAAAAACACCCCGATCAAAGTCCCGATTCCCGCACCGCCGAGCACCTCTTCAGTCGCGATCGCCCGATCGCCCGTAACACCTGCGATCGCCGCCGCTGCTGCTGCACCCAACGCCGTATTCTTAACCAGATTACCAACATTAACGCCCTTGGTAACAGTTTCTTTCCTAGTAATCAGTTGCGAAGTGGCATTGAGAGGCACTCTGCTGCCGTTGATTATACTTAATTCTTGAGCCACAAACTGAACGCCCGAAGCAGTCGATCGCAATTCGCCACTAATTTTCGAGCCTTCGGGTATCAGCACTTGGCCATTATTACCCGTGATATCCGAAGCAACAGTCAGCGTAATCGGAGATTTGTCATTGGGGCCGAGCAAAATCTTGCCTTTTGCATACTCGACTGGAATAGTCGCCCCACTGGGAATTTTCACAGCAACAGACTCGCTAACATCAATCTTAGCAATGTAAGGAGAATTAATTGCTCTTGCTTGATTGGTACTCACTAATGTTTGATAGATAAAAGCAGCTACTTCAGCTCGCGTTGCTGACTTGTTGGGTTTGAGAGATTTAGGACTGGGGTAGCTGACAACCAACTGTTTTTCAGTAGCAGCAGCAACGCTTTTGGCAGCATAATTTTGAATCTCACCCGCATCATTATAGTAGCTGAGAACATCTTGAAAATTGCAGGTAGGCTCGTAGCCCATTCCGTTATTTAAAGCGACTACAACTTGAACGCGAGGAATCTGCTGTGTCGGCCTGAAAACATTGCCGGGATATCCAGACATCCATCCCATTTCGTAAGCTTCGGCGATCGCCCCGCTTGCCCAAAAATTAGACGGAACATCGGCAAACCTTACAGCAGCGCGGGTTTTTGCCTTTTTCACAGAACGCACCATTGCCGCGAATTCAGCCCGCGTTACCAGTGCATCCGGGCGAAAACTGCCATCGGGAAATCCTTTGATAATTCCTCTTTCTGACAAATCTTGAATAAAATCTTTTGCCCAGTAGTTATTATTAACATCCGAAAAAGCTGTCTGAGCAAAAGAAGGCGCGGGAGTTAGCATCGGCGCTGCGGTTCCGGCAACGGTTCCCAAGGTTAATAACACAGATGTACCGGATTTGATGCGATGTAATACAGACATTTTTTGATTCTCCAATTTACACAATTTTTTTATTGAGGAGAACTAAGCTTTTGATAGGCTGGTTGATTCCTGCCCTAGTTGCTATTTCCCTCAGTTATGTAATCATTATTGAATGAGTTTACTTCTGGTGCGGGGAAGATACGGTCTTTTAAAATAAATATTTTGATGCTTCTTTTGGAATTTTAAAATGCTTAAATTCCTTAAAATCCTTATGTTGCTTATCTCCCTTATCTACCTTGTGTCTGCAATTAACAGAATTTAGGGACAAAGCCGTTTGATATTAGTTAACTATAGAAATCCTCAATCATTTGTGAATTTCTTACTCCCTCCGCTTAATAAGGGGAGGGTTGGGGTGGGGTAAAAAATTTACGACTCCTGCAAGGATTGTATAGCCATCATAAATCATTTGTGAATTTCTTACTCCCTCCCCTTAATAAGGGGAGGGTTGGGGTGGGGTAAAAAATTTACGACTCATTAAGGATTGCTATAAATAAACCTGACTTTTTGCACTCCCTCAATCATCTGTAACCCAAATTGAGCTGAGGTAAATTTGCTACCTTCGCTTAGTGGCAATAAGTTTTTCATTTGATCAACCATTGCAGAAATGTTGACAATGCCTTCGGTTCGATCGTGCCAGGGAACATCTTCGATAATTAAATCTTCGCTACCCTCACCGTAAATATCTCGTAAGTTTTTGGTAAATTTATCAGACTCGTCACTCGGAGCATCTAAACCAAAATGCATTCCTTCCGGTGTTTGGTGAATGTCCACCGTTTTAACTTCTCCTTTGAACAGGCAAATCAACACATCCGGTGCTAACTTTTCCATCCGCAAGCGGACTAAGGGAGTCGCCTCGTCTGGTGCAATGAATCCTAAATCGTCAACTACAGTATCGTAAGCATCAACCAAGAGATCTGGCCAGCCAGAGACGACTTGCGATCGCAAAATACACCCCGTAATACTTCTATCTCCCGATCGCAGTGCCCTACCCGAGCGCATCTTGCCGTCTTGCAAGACATCAGAAGGAGTCACCCGTCCCACGCTAAATGCTCCGTCTTGCAGGCAGTCTAGCCATACCGAATCGACCCAAAAGAAACGAATAGATTCTGCAGGGAGGAGGCGTTCGTCAGGCATTAGATAGTTAAAGGGAATTCCCCGCAAAAGTTCTAGATTATTAAACCAATCTGCAACCGCCTCAGGAGGAGGGGTAATCTCCTGTTGAACTTGCCGATAACTGCGCAAGGGCGGATTAATTATCTGTTGCTCTAGTTGCTTGAGGTTTTGGGCGTTTTCCCGCTTCCAGTTGAACAGTTCAATCGCCAGGCGTTGATTTTGCAGCGTCAGCATTCGTCCCAATTGCCAAGCTGCCGCATAAGAACTATCAAATAACCCCGTACTCGAATCGTAGCGCAGCAGTTCGTCGGCTGCCCGCACGGGGAGTTCAAACGTGTCTGGTTGAGATCCAGAAATCAACGGACCTCTATACCAAGAAACGGTTTTACTGCCCTCGCGCAGTGCATGAGGCAGGGGGATATAGCTTTGCGCGAGGAAGTTATCTGCTGCCGGATTGCTGCTGCTTGGCAGTCGTGGGGTACTGGGGTTACCGTTAAGCTTCATCAGCAACTGCGTGAAGCTTTGATCGGGATCGATGCAACCAAAACTCCAGCTAGCTAGTGTCACCAAGCGGATTAAATCTTCATCCCCTGCATTATCGAAATCAAAGCTGCCTGCATCTCCATCTTGATAGCGACCTTCGATAGAAACTAAATAAGCCGTACTGACACCCTCAGGTTCGGGGAGGCGATTAGACAAAATAGTTGCCAGTTGTTCGCCTTGGGGAATGCCGTTCTTATCTTTGGCTTGACGGGTATGGGCAAGAAAAGTGAGATCGGCTTTAGTGGGAAGCACAGGCTGCAAGAACTTCTTTTTGACATCAATAACGTTTATTTGCTCTTCTTCATTCTGTCCGGGTTCGAGGTCAATTGAGGGAAATTTGGCAGTGGAAGTTGCTCGTAATTCCCTGACACTGAGACTTTGAAGTTTTGGTTGGTCTGACTCCTTAGCAAAATCCGATTCTCGAAATAGCAATAATACCAGCCAGGTGAGGTTATAATCGACATCTCCAGAGTCGGGAAAGCGTTCCCAAGGCAGGGTACTGCGCTTGAGGCTGATATGAGGTAGGACGTTAGAATGATCTCCGATCGTGTTGGCTGGAGGAAAAACCGCGTGAATGTCTGTCGGTGACAAAGGACCGAAGCGTTCTCCTGAGACAACAAAAGTAATCTGGCGGGAGAACGTTTTGCTATCAATTTTGCCCTCAGCTTGGATAGTTTGTTGGACATTGAGGCGATATTCACCACTCTCCATATAGGGCTGGTGGTACTGGAGGAATTCTACTTTTCCTTCTGGGAGATTTTTTCCTTGCCGGATATTTCTTGTACGCATGATTGATCGCTCCTTTGGATTACTTATCAGGACTTACGCATCTGAACGAGAAATCTTGGTTTTCGGGAATCGGGAGTCGGGAGTCGGGAATCGGGAAAAGCCTAATTACATCTCGATTCTCCACTTCCTAATGCCGACTCCAGCGTGTAAGTCAAGACTTATTTCACGGCGGGAATCGGGAGTCGGGAGTCGGGAATCGGGAAAAGCCTAATTACATCTCGATTCTCCACTTCCTACTGCCGACTCCAGCGTGTAATACCAATTTTTTATGAGGCCCCGTAGAATCCGATCCCCCCTAGCCCCCCGCGGGAGGGGGGGACAAGAGCCGGATCGAAGTCCCCCTTCTTAAGGGGGATTTAGGGGGATCGAGATATGTGCAACTTCACATTAAATTGGTATAAGTCAAGACTTATTTCACTGCCGGGGCAAAGACAAAAGCATCGGCGATCGCAGCATTCACACTAACCATTTCGGCAGGATCGAAGCCTAATGCCTGTAAAATTGAATTGCGGTTAGTGTTACTGACGACAGTATCCCGAATGTTCTTTCTGCGTGCGGCATCATCCGCTGTACTTGCCCCGAAAGCAGGAAGCGTTTCCCACAAATAAGGCGACTCAAATAGTGTCGTGTCATACAGAAGTTCGGCAATGTTAATATCTTCGGTATCGCCGGGGTCAGGCTCTTGTGCGGGAACGATGCGGAAACCGGAGAGAGTACCTTCGACAAATTGCTGCCCATTCGTCTCAGGAAGTTTCAATCGTCCTTTATCAGTAAGGTTAGGTTCTCCCCACAGTGCAGTCGGTGCTTTTTTTGTTACAGTTTCAAAGGTGAATTGCTCTTCAACCGGAACCCAAGAGTCTGAATCGTCTTTTCTGGTTATTGTGACGCGGTGTTGTGTTACTAATGAGTCTTCTGCCTTAATTCCCATCGGGTTAATGCCGAAGGCAGGACTGTTGCCTTTGTTCTGTCCTCCTGCGAACACTTCCTTGGAAGGAATGAAAGCATCGGTGACTAAGGCAAACTGCTTGGGATTGAGTATCCAAATTTCTTCCTCGCCTCGTTTGAGTTGTTTCACCAAACCTTCGGTAGCGGCAATACTGCAAATTTCATCATCGGGTGGCAAGAACGACTCGCGGAAATCGCCCCAACCGATGGGTTCAGAACCGCCGGAACCTGGGTCGCCAAAGTTAACCGTGACTGAGGCAATCCAAAAGCTAATTTCAAAAGTTCCGCCGAGTTCCGGCCCCCACAGATGGAGATCCACCCCCAAACTTCCAGAGACGAAATCAATCCCCGCGCTAATGTTGATATAAGCTCGAATGTCGTAATAGTAGGGTTTCCAGCAGATTAAAAAATCAGCCCCCACACTCAAGGAAGCCCACGCCCAACCATCGTCATAGTCAAAGGACAGTCGTCCGCCAGCCATCACCGCATGGGAACAGAGGGCAAAGTAAGCTTCGCCAGTAATGGAGGTATTGCCGTCAATCTGCCATTTGTAACCGAGACGCGGCACTTTAGGATAGTGAGAGGGAACTTTGAAAGCGGGATGGTAGCCTCCGAAAGTAATTACGAAATCGCCCTCGTGTGGACCCGCGTACCAGATACAGAAAGCAAAGCCCCCAGTTAACTGACACAGACCTGAGAGGATATAGGAGGCAGGGGTAAGCTGGGCGCGCACTGAGAGAACCCCTTCACTCGGAGCAAACCGCGCTTGGAGAATCATCTCCGCTTGGGCAACCGGGTCTAAGCCCGACTCCTTAGGAGGAACGGCTAACCTAGAAATACCGATTAAATTTAGCTCGAACTTGTCTTCGTTAATGGCAACGGTCAACAGACCAAAACTATCGAGCAACTTGAAGGAAGTAAATTTCACCCCAATTGCCAAGAAACCCGAACCCGGAGAAAGCTTGATATACTTGTCGAGGAGTTTCAGTTGAGCGCCAACGGACTCACCGGGATTCTCGAAATCTATCGAACCAGGTCCGTTAATCGCCTGCTGAACTAACGGGAAAGAGGGAAGTTCTTCGAGGGGAGGAACAGTCAGAGAACGGTTGTAGCCAAAGCCGCCTGCGAGTCCCGTCACGAAGAAAAAGGGCGGCCCGCCCAAGGGATAATCCACTACCAGATAGAGGAAGAATGCAGGTTCATCGTTGTAATAAGCAAAGGAACCAACGGCAGAAAGCGATAGGGTTTTAGCTTTGGCTTTCATCCCCAGCGACGCTATGCCCAAATATTCCTCATAGTCATCCTTCTCGATACGCGCAAAAGCGCCACTAATTTCTAAGCTGTCGCTGATATATTCTAAACCAAACCCTTCGAGCTTAAAATAGGGAACAAAATCATTCAGGGAAGCCCTAACCGAAAGGGCGTTGAGGGAAAGAACAAACTGAGATATTTGCAGAGTTGCTTCTGGAACTAATTGAATTTCTCCGTCTTTGTACAGCAGTCCGATTTTCTCTATATGGACTGGGCCGAAAGACCTCTGCACCTTCAGCCAAGCCCCATTTTCTGCAAAGGTGATGGGACTCTCCTCTGGGGTGCTTCTGGTAGAAGCGAGGAGCCGATAATTACCTACTTCTGTTAGGCTGCGAGTGCCAGTGCGGCGCTTGACTAATGGAACAAACCAGCTTTGTTTGTATCCCCCGACTAATTCGAGATAGGCGGCGATGCTGACACCTTTGGTTAGCTGTTGGGAAGCGGTAGTGGGCGGCTTAATCTGGAAAGGTGCAGTTAACTCTACCAGTAATTGGTTGATGGGTGTAAGTTCTTCCTTGGTAAAGTTTTGGGTCGCAACGAGAAGCTGGATGGTCAGGTTGTTACTGGCTGGGTCTGCGGGAAACTGTGTACCGATTAAGGGCAGTTGGGATAAGTCAATATTAAGATTATCGTTGGAATTAAGGCCGAGGCCTAAAATGAATTTTCTGGTAGTAGTACCCGTTGAGCCAGTTGTACCAGATTTTTTCATTACGATCAGAGCATTGTAATTTGTTCCGATCGCAATCTCTTCGGGAATCACCCCCTCCAGACCTGGTAATGCTCCACCAAAATTGACTAGCGGGAAAGTTTCTGTTATTGCGCTAGTTGCTACCAAAATACTCGATGTTGTGCCGCTTTTAAACAGAAGATTAAAAACGAGACTCTTGTCCTCTGCGAGAGGATAGGACAGTGTACCCGTATACTCTTTCTTTTGGCCGGTTACTTCAATAGTAAGCTCAGCCTCTAGTTCTTTTGTTGCGTTTCCCTCTGCATCTTCAGCGAGGATAAACCTGAGCTGGCAGATAGCTGTATAGCCAGTGCCTTCTCGCGTGTACTCAGCGTATCTCAGGGGGCAATCCTTGAGAATGTCTGGAATGGGCTCAATCCCATCTAGACCGACTGCCTCTGTCAAATACTGATTGGCTTCTACAAGGTTCTGATATTCATCGACATCAATGATAACGGCTGTCATTGTTTTTGACTCTGATAAGAATGTTGTGGTTTTTTCGGAAATTCGCCCGCTCGCTTTTTGTCAGGCAATCGGGAATCGGGAGTCGCGAGTCGAGAAGGGCGATCGCTCTTTGTCAGGGAATGGGGAATCGGGAGTCGGGAGTCGGGAGTCGGGAGTCGGGAGTTGGCAGAGCGATCGCTCTTTGTCAGGGAATGGGGAATCGGGAATGGCGAGTTGGGAGGGCGCTCGCTTTTTCTGAATGCAGATGAATTAGAAGGGCGATCGCGCTTTGAAAAAGAATGGCGAATTGGCAGGGCGATCGCTCTTTGTCAGGGAATCGGGAGTCGGGAGTCGGGAGTTGGCAGAGCGATCGCATTTCCTCAAAGCAGTAACAGAAGGGCGATCGCGCTTTGAAAAAGAATGGCGAATTGGGAGGGCGATCGCTTTTTCTGGAAGTAGCTGAATTAGAAGGGCGATCGCTTTTTTCCCGAAGAGGTCAGCTATTCAGTTTTAAAAGATAGGAGACCTTTCTCTCATGCAGAATCTTTACTGTTGTAATTGCGTTTTCAGATTATTTATCTCCTCTTGCATACTCGCGATCAATTGTTGCTGTTCCTGTATTGCAGCAATTGCAATTACAGTAAAATTGTCATAGTTTAATCCCTTAAAGCCAGATTTTTCCTTTACAAATTGGGGAAAAACAGTTTCTACATTTTGAGCAACAAATCCAAAGGATTTTTGTGACTTCGTGTTTGAATCACGCCAGTAGTAAGAGCTTGGCTGTAATTTCATTACTCGATCTAATACATTGGAAACTGGCTCAATATCTTCTTTAAGTCGTTCATCACTCGATCTCCCCCAGCCGTTCCACGGATCAAGCCAACCTGATGCCCAGTTACTAGGGTTTCCGCTGTAGTCGAAGATTAAATCTGGATCATCTGGCTGATTCCATTCTGGATAGATTTTCCACTGTTGGGTATCGCCACTCTTGTAAAGTCTCAATCCGCCACTATTATGTATAGCTATCCAATTATGAGAAATGATTCCTCCAAAAACTGTCAAGTCGTTGTTGCTCTCAAGCGTCATTTGTAGTCTTCCACCTCCTGCATCGCCTGAAGCGTCATTATGAGAACCTCCTTTGAACCAAGCAAAATGGTTGCTGCTCCGGAAATAAGTAGTAGCTCCTTGTACTCCAATGCCATAGCCGTCACCATACAAATTGAGCATCTGTCTTGTCGTGGAGCCAAAGTTGAGATTGCCAGCAACCTTGACATCGCCGTTAACATCAAGTTTGGCGGATGGAGTTTTCGTACCAATACCGACGTTGCCAGAACTATCAAGCATCAGTTGTAGTGTTCCACCACTTGGCTCGGCTAAATCATTGTTATGAGAACCCCCTTTGTACAAAGCAAACTGGCTAGCTGTTCTAAAGTACATAGTACTGGATTGTACTCCAATGCCATATGTCTGCTCATACAAATTGATCATCTGTCTTGTCGTGGAGCCAAAATTAACATTGCCAGAAAAAATCGCATTTCCGTTGTTAACATGAAGTTTGACTTCAGGATTCTCCGTACCAATACCAACATTGCCATCTTTAATCGTTACTAGCTCGCTCCTTATGCCTAATTCTGTCTTCTTGGCACTGTAAAATGTAGTTCCTGTTCCAATAATCTCCAATTTGGCTTGAGGAGCTGTCGTACCAATACCAACTTTGCCAGAAATAAGCGCATCTCCGCCGTTAACATCAAGTTTGGCTTGAGGAGCTTCTGTACCAATACCAACATTGCCGCCTCTTTTTAAAGTAATTCCTTGACCCCAGTCCCACGAACCATCAGCCTTGTCATTAGTAATTTGAAGAAAATCACCAGACTGCGGAGCGCGGGAAGTAATAACAAATTTTTGGTTGTTATCAGGATTTCCTAAAGTTAGAAAGTCTCTAACATTAAGAAGAGTGGCTGGTGTTGTCGTCCCGATGCCTACTCGATGCTCAAGTTGATCGTTAACTTTAACGTCATGGAACACCAAAGGCGCTTTCTCAATTGGGCAAATAAATTCCCCATCCTGATAGTCTGGCACGTATTTGTAACGTAAATACAAGTTAGCCGTCCCCGTCGGGTGAGAGGTAACAATTTTCTTCAGCTCTATTACCAGAGTCTCTTTAGCGGCTAAGGAAATATCGGTTGATTTGGGGCTGAATGTCCATTCCAGCGTACTGCCGTTCGGGGTTGGGCCAGCGGGTTGCCATTTGTCCCCAGCAATTGTTACCGCTACATTATTAAGTTGGTCTACTGTCCCAAGCGCCCAAGGAACCGTATCGGCCTCTCCTACCTCAAGGGCGACTATTAGTTGGGATCTGTTAGTTGCGTCGGCATCGTAATTAAAGGTGATGGGTGACTCAGACGTGTTTGTGATTCGCAGTTTCAACTCGCTCTCTTGGTTATTGATGTTGAGAACGCGATTAGAACTGAAAAATCCTACATAGAGGGGAATGTTAGCTTTTCCTTGTCGTTGAATCATTTCTAAAGTCTCCGTAGTAAAGGTGTTATAAGGATTAGGATCGGAACCACCTGGACCCTTCGCGGTAACTTCAATGAGGGTGATGGTACCCTGTTTAAACTCCCAAGATAAAGGAACTTGTGTTGTGCTTGCTCTCGTTGTGAGAGTTCCCATTACCCTATTGAGCATGAGTTCGAGCGAATTAGTGTCATCAAGGGTAACTTGTTCCCCTTTCCAGAGAAGATAGAGAATTGTATCTCCTTCCACTTCCAGACCCCAGTCATCGCCCTCAACGGTAATCTGTTCTGGTTGCAGCAAGATTCCGGGGGTGAACTGCAATTTAAAGTGGTAATTGCTCGAACTTGCTGTCGTTACGTCTGGAATCGGACTGATAACAATTTGTTTGGCATCCTTGATACCAATGCAGAGATGAAGGGGACTGGCTGTACTTGGGTCGTCTCCTACCAACAAAGCGTCTTCTTCTCGTCCGTCTTCAAATTGGTAGAAGAAGAGAAAGTCAAAGGGGTCTAGTTTGGGTTCTGGGTCTGTCATAGGGTATTCTCCTTAATCGAGTTGAACGGGTTTGTTGTCAAAGGGAGTTTCGACTCCCTACTCCCTACTCCCTACTCCCCTTCCTCAACTGGCGTGAGTTGTAACCAGCCTTCGTAAAGTTCCTGGGGTGCAGAAAAAGCTGCTTTGACATTGACAGGTTTGATGGTACTTGTTTCGGACCAAGTATCATTGCTCAGAGATACCCACGACCATGCATATTCGGGGACTTCTGGCAAGGGAATGCAAATTTCCCCTCGATTCGACAAAACGGGAGTTGAGAGGAAATTAACCTCGATCGCCTGTAAAGCCTCGTTATAATTCTCTGGGGGCAAGCGCAATTCTTGATTGGGCAAAATCCCAGAGGTGGCATGAATCGTGCCTCGCGGATCGATCAGCATCGTTACATATTGGGGTGGTGCGTCTACCGTTTGCTCGAAATACACCAAACCTTCTGCTTCGGTTTGAATCAAGTTATCCTTGACGATATCGCTTTGGGGCGCATAGAAAATGTTGTCCTCGTACTCGTAATCTTCTCCTTCGTGAACTTCTCGCCAGTAACCTACTAATCCATCGTTGAGTTGCTGGTAATCTCCTAGGCGAATGGGAAATTTGACAGCGCCAAAGCCCCGAGTCGTTGGGTTTTCTTCAGTGATGCTGACACTCGGATCGCAAGCGGGAAGCCCTTGGACTTCTAAGTTAAACGTCGATCGCACGACAGCTATGGGACGCCCAACTAACAACGCCAAACTCGGATGCTCAGCAAAGTTTTCTGGGTCGATAGTATCTAGGGAATTGATTAAGGTGGAGATGAATTCTTGCTGAAAATCCATTCCGCGATCGAGTAAATAATGCGCTATTTTTGTCAGGTGAGTGTTGGGAAGTATGGGACGCTCTTGTGCATTGCGGGATAAAGTGCCACCCGGTGCAGTCCGCCAAGTTCCAGCGCGATCGATTAATCCGAGAGATTTACCGCGAACGTCATAAAATTGCAGGTTGCTGTCGAGATTATTGGGTACGATCCAACCACAGACAGGCGTAATAGCAGGCGCTGTCGTCATTTGTTCTTCCTTTTGGCTGTCAGCAGCTATCCAGTGGAAGTTAAGGCGGGCGGGTTGTGCCAAACGGGGCGGCAATAACACCTGATAACTGGAATTGAGCGTTGTCATCTGGGTTGTCGTGACGACATCCGTGTTATTTCCCGTTTCAACGATTTTCTTAAATTGCCCAAAGGTATCTACCAACCACAGGGTGGTAATTTTCATCGCCCCACTGCGGATCGGATTGAAAATGTCTAGGTCGAGAATTTTGTATTGTAGGGAATTGCCCAGTGTCCAGCGGACCTTATCGTGGAACCATTTGAGTTCCTCCAGATCCTGCATGCTTGCGAGGAGTGGGTCGTCTATCTCTAGGTATAAAGTCGGTTGGTAAAGTAACAGCGTATCGTTAAACCCGGCGATCGCCTGAGCTTGACACTCTAGGGTCTGCATTTGTTCGTAAGCAGAGAGAGCAACCCAGATGGGGTCTTGGGCTTTTTCTATGTCTGATTTAGCAACAATGTCGCTTTGGCTTCTATACCAATCAGCGATCGCCCCGAAATTTTGGCTGAGATACTCCTCGGTTTGCTGTTGTTCAGCAATGCCATTACCACTGTAATAAAGGGGGAGTAGTTGTTCCTTGAGATAAGTAGTCAGTCGTTCTTGCAGTATCAGTCCCGCCGAGGGAGTGAGGATGCTTATCCCGCTATAGGTATTAGCAGATTCGACAAAAGTGCTGTCATGGCCTGGTTTGAGAGTGAGGTCGATCGCATTGAATTCTAAGCCGTAATTGTCGAGAATGACTTGAGGATCGTAGTCTGGGTTTGCATCGTCGTGACGGCAGGGGAATACCTGAACCGCCCACTCCATCAAAAAGGGAGACCAAGGCTGTTGTGTCCAGCGATTAAACCCAATGGCTTCTTCGCCAGATTCGGGTGCTAAATTGTTAATTTGATTCTGAACAAGAGTGATAGTTGCCTGTGGCAAGGTTTGCAGATCTAGAGTTGCGCTCAAAAGATGGCAATCTAAACGTTTGTCACTCCGCAAACGTCCATCCTGTCCATGCCGTACCGAAGCTTTAGCCGCCTCGCCTGCCAACAAAATTACCGGATCGTTTGCTTGCCAGTAACGCTGAGAGGGAAATTGTTTGAGCGAGTACTGGGTTTGGGCTGTACTGTTGTAGGTAGCGATCGCCGCAATTAGCTCGTTAATTGCGGTTGCTAGTCTGTGAGCTAGTTGAGGTTCCTCAGAAACAGGAATGTATGTCGGGGGAACGTAAAAATTTAAAACGCCATTTTCTACTTTAATAGAGTAGGTTTGCCCTTGGTCGTTTATTTCCCATTCCTTCCCTGCCGTTACTTCTGTAATGTCTAGCTCTATGTCCTCACTCCCAGTAACAGGTGGTTGGGGAAGAAGTTTGACATTAAATTGTTCAAACTCCATTTGTAGATATTCATACCAATCCAAACCTGAGATAGGCCCTGCAACCGCTGCGTTTAACAATTCGACACAGCCTTCCAAATAGTTGAACTGCGAGTAAATGCTAAAGGATAAATCCGCTGCCGTTGCTGTTAAATTGCCCCACTGATCCTTTAGAATTTCCAACCGTCCTGTCTGACCGAGGGCAGCCCGCAAGGGTTCGAGCAACTTGGATTCCGTATGGCTCAAAACAGCCATACTATTGTCGCCATCTACGGTATGGGATTCTTTCATGAACTCATACCAGTGGGCATACAACTGCTGCCGCTGGGACTCAATGTTAACCACTGCCTGATTGTATTCCTCTTGCAAGCGATTGACTTGATTGAGTTGGTGGGCAAGGTCTAATGGAAGGCTTAGCCGATTTTGGACGTTAGTTGCGCGATTTGGGGTTGAGAAAATTGCACGATAGGATTCACTTGTGTCTGGGACTTTAGGCGCAATCGACCAGAGAATGCCTGCACTGCGCGTTCCAAATCCCCGTTCGTGGCGAACTTCCCGTAATTTGGCATCGAGGTCGAGTTTGCGCGACTCCAAGCGTTCTGACAATTGTAAGGCTTCTAACTGTTCTTCTACGAGTCGCCGAATCTCCTGACCTGTTTCATTGTTTTCATTGTTGTAGTCGTTAGCCAAATAGGCTGACAAGGCTTCTGGTGCTGAATTACCCACAGCAATGGTTGGCTGGGACAAACTTCTGATGCGATCGCCTGCTGCCAGTGTCCGACTTGCAGAGGCAAATGTGATTCTGGAATGGTAAAGAGTACGATCGGGGAACTCTCCGTTAAGATCGAATGTCCAGCGGAATTCTTCTTGTAGAAGTTCTAGCAATTCCTCAGAGTCTTTCCCCGGATTGTTTTGTAATAGAGTCTTTAAGCAATCCTGGCGATCGTCACTGTACCAACCAATGACATCGTACTGTAAATCAGCAGGGGGATTAGCCGTAGAGTAATCGCCGTCATGAAAACCAAAAACACTCTGACAATTGGGATAAAGGGCAGCAAAAGTCGCTTTAACGCGATCGAACAGGGGGACTTCTGCTTTTGTACCAATAGCAGTCAAGGTTCCTGCATATTCGTGGGTTGAATTACTCTGCTGCTGCCACGCTGCCAGATCCAGATTACGCCCCATATAGCGAAAACGCTGATATTGTTCGGTTTCAGGAGAGGGACGATCGATTAAAATGTTGACAGTATCGGGGGGTTCTTGACCTTCCTCTAACTTTTCGGGGTAGAGGTAGTCACTTTCGATGACCCATTGTTTTGAATCTTTACCGCCTCCTTGTCGCAGAATTAACCAGCGATTGGGTACGATCGGAAATTTTGTTCCAGTGGCGCTATGTTGACCTCGTGTTAGGCCATCGGGTAAGGACCAGTGCAGGTGAATCCCAGTTTTTAGGGTTAAGGTTGTCCCTGTTTCAAACAGCGGGGTGAGAATCTGTTCGCTGAGATTAGCCGTACCCGTCATATGGGTGTCCCCATCATATATGTAAGGTAATCGACGATAGTCAGCGATCGCCTCGACCGATTGAGTATCTTTGTCCAGGCATAAAGCATCGATATGAATGGGAACGAGTAAGATATTGGTCATAAATTTAGAAACCTTACTTATTGCTTATTTGTTGTGCCGTTCAATGGCTTAATTCTCAATTTTCGGATGTATATTCAGCATGGCTTCCGATAGAAAATTTTTCCGGTCTGGGACTTAAAATTTTGTTTTTAATCCACTATGTAAGCTGATTATCTTGGCAAAAAACGCCACTCTCAACTTATTGGACATCAAACAACTATAGCGGTTCTTGGGTAGATGAGGTACACAAGTCCACTTAAAAAGCTTGACAACACAGAGTTTTAGCGTCCTCCATCTTTCTGAGAAAGGCTATACTTAACACGCATTGATTATTAGTTGGTTTAGACAATATCTGATTTAAATTGTTTTGTCAAGAGATTTTACCAAAATACAACTTAATAAAAAAAAATATAGAAACACAAATATTTACTTAATAGAACCTGTTGGCTGCCATTGGTGAGAAGTTAAGGTTTTGTGCAATTTGTCAAGTCCCATATATGTCACATTCCGCACCCTGAAATGTCACAAGGTTTGATGGTGGCAAAAGGTAGTAGTGTTACTTTTTCAGCAAGCCCTAATTACACTTACTCTTTCGCCGGGATTATAGGGTTTACTATCATGAGAAGTTAAGGTTTTGTGCAATTTGTCAAGTCACATATATGTCACATTCCGCACCCTGAAATGTCACAAGGGGTCTGTGGCAAAAGGTAGTAGTGTTACTTTTTCAGCAAGCCCTAATTACACTTACTCTTTCGCCGGGATTATAGGGTTTAC
>NZ_JAUBTO010000093.1:16047-32247 GCF_036702495.1 Microcoleus sp. C2D2
TATCATAAGCTCTTTGTCCTTGACTGGAGTGTAGACGGAACTTCCCCCGCCTGCGCGCTATCGTTCCGGTTCCAATTAATACGGGTGAGACTTTCCCGTTTTTGGAAAATCTTTTACATGACTATAAGTCCTGGAAACCCTTATGTAGCTGGGTTTTTGCTTAATTCCACTATCTCACAAGAGGTAGTAGGCAAAGACTAAGAAAATCTTCAATACATGACTGCAGATGTCTAACGCTCAAATCGCCCAAACCTATATCCAAAAAAAAATACAGCCAACGGAACGGCCCCAAACGGGGGAAGTTCTGTTTAATATCGTTTCCGGTTGTATGGGCACGATCGAGTCAAGGTCAATAATTCCACATTCCCCCACGGACGACTCCCGACTCCCGACTCCCGACTCCCGACTCCCGACTCCCATCATGAAGAATATCCTGATTTGACTAAGTTTTTTGATAAGCTTAAGGGAAAGTCAGCCTTTTTATCAAAAGAATAAGTGCAATAAATATGGCAGGAGTCAGGCTCTAATATTTTAGCAAATTTGGATTTTGAACAAATTGTTTCGTTTTTGGACAAAATAGGCATTATTGAGTGGCGAGAAAAAGAACAACGCTATAAATTTGCCGATCTATATGTGCATGGTTTTGAGATGGATCGCAAAGGCACATTAGAAAAATGTATCAAATAATGCAGCAGTAAAAAATATAGGAATTATACTTGAACTTTATTAAGTCATGATTAAGTGCAACTTCATAGAGGACAATAGTCCGGACAGTTTTTAGTTCGTAGTCTGAAACCCTAGATTTGACCTTGGTAGCGAACTTGCCTTGGAGCCTTGAAACCCTTATATACGGTTCTTTATCAAAAACTGTCCGAAGTATTGAGAGAAATGGTATGACTAATGACTGCTAACAAATGACCAATGACAACTGACTAATGACTAATACTTGCGATCGGTTCCCAACTTGTCGCCTCTTCAAATAAAGATTGATACCCTGCTACATTCGGATGCAGGCCATCTGCAATCAGGCGCGATCGCCACCAATCACTGCCCCGATCGAGCCATTTATCAAAAATATCTAAATAGGGAATTCCCCGCAACTCACAAGCTAATTTCGTTGCCTCTTTATACCGATATTGGTCAGCATGACTGTAATACAAACAATCTTGAAAAGGCATTTTACTTTCATCCACCGGCACCATCCCGACAAATATCACCGGGCAAAGTTGTTGGGACAGGTTTAACAAATTATCCAAAACAGTTTTAAAATGTTCAAAATCAGTGTAGCTGCGCCCGGTAGGCGACTGCACTCTCGCCGAATCGTTGAGGCCTACGGAAAGAATAATCGCATCCGGGACGCGGTTTCTGAGCTCGCCACGCTGGCGAAACTCGTTTTCCAGGCGCTGGGCGACTTGATAGGTGCGATCGCCCCGAACGCCCAAATTGTATAAAACGTGTCCTGCACTCTCCGGTAACATCCACTGGCGCCGCAATCTTTCCACCCAGCCACCGCCTACACCGTCGCCGAAACCATAGATTAAGCTGTCGCCAAAAGCAACCAATTTGAGGGGATGAGAAGTTACCCGATGCAAGTTACCAAAGGAATAGGCTGTTGCTGCCTGCATAAGCAATGATACTCAGTTAATAAATTATGAATCTTGACATACTAAACTAGAATGTAACATTACATAAAGTAGGTAGTCTCATGGTTAAGCGTCCAACCTTCGATTCAACTCAGCTAACCCGTCGCGCGGAAGAGTTGATCGGTGCTGCATCCAACCGCTATCGGATTACGGTACAGGTGGCGAACCGCGCCAAACGCCGCCGCTATGAAGATTTTGACAATATGGACGACCATCAAATGATGAAACCTGTAATGCGGGCGATTTTTGAGATGTCGGACGAACTGACTCAGCCGGAAATTATCGGAGATATCTAGGCTTCGGGAGTTTTGAGTTTTGAGTGGTGAATTGCCCGAATTTTTTGTCAACTCAAAACTCAAAACTTTGTCAAACTAGACTGGTACGCCTAGGCTGTCGCGCATATAAATTGTATATTCAGGGCGGGCGGGACGCCCACCCCACAAGACTTTGATTTTTTTTTGACATACAATTTAAATGCCGCAACAGCTTAGGCGAAAAACCCGGTTGGTTTTATATACGCAAGCTAAGGTCCCGCTCGTACTACTAAAAAACGCTTTTTACAAAATCGGGATGCTCCGAACCTGGTTTATTTTCCTAAGTCCTAAAATTAGAAACTAGGACTCTGCTGGCGGGTAAGATTATGAAATTATTATATGTCTGAAATTGTCAAAACCGTGAATAAATTAAAGCTGGGCTTAAGTTTTCTGTTTGTTACTTTGAGTGTGGCAATTTTCACGCTTTTGAGTTGGGTATTGGAATCGGGCGAACTGAGTCTGTCGGCTTTGGAACCTTCGCTGCTGCGGAGTTCTGAGTCGGCGTCGGTGCAGCGGGTGGCTCAACAATCTGCGCCGTCGCAAGTGAGGGTGCAAGATGCGTGGAAATTTGTGTATGAAAAATTGCCGGATTTCCCGATCGAGAATAACTACATTTCCAAGGAAACAGGAAAAGTCGATCCTACCAATACTTTAATCGGGCGGTTGATTCGATATCACGTATTTGTCAAAGGACGGCCGCCCAATTACCGCTTTGATTGGAAGTTGAGTTTAGCTGACTATTTGGGGGCGACTCCCGATTATTTGGTGGAAAGTGTGTATCCCGGAAACGACGTTTTGCGGTCAAATCCGATGGAACAGGATCGCGCTGCTATTCAAAGTTTAAATAGAGCACAGCGGGATGCTTTGGTTCAAGCTTTGGTTGATGTTTTTACGGAGACTTCCGGGCGCGGGCGCACACCGACGGCGGGGGAAACACAACAGCGATCGAACCCACCGACAATACCTGAACCCCAGCCCGGAGATGCCAAGTTGCTGATACCTTAATACTCAGGGCTGCCGAAACCGGGTTTTTTACGGAAATACTGCATCCGGGCCTTTAACACTGGTAAAAAACCCGGTTTCTTTCGTATTTAGGGGTAATTCCTACTAATCTAAAATCCAAAATCTAAAATCTAAAATCCCTCAATGGTGGAACGTGTAATAAAAACGGGTGTTGGGTGGCGTTTGGGGTGGAACCCCCAGGCCCAGGAGTTTAAGGGTTTGGTGGCTGGCGACGGTTGGGCGATCGAACTCACGGAGGCTGAGTTAAACGATTTTTGCCGATTGTTGGGACAATTGGCGGCCACAATCAGTCAAATGGCCTCTGAGTTAATGGACGAGGAAAAAATCGCCATTGAAGCCGAAAGCGATTTGCTGTGGGTGCAGGTAGAAGGCTATCCCGAAGCTTACAGCGTGCAGTTGATATTGAATTCTGGCCGTCGCGGCGAGGGTTTTTGGTCGGCGGCTGCGGCGCCCGGTTTGGTGCAGGCGGCAAAAGTTTTAAAAGTTTTTTGACTTTTTCGGGAATCCCATGCTAAGCTGTTAAAGCTGTCGGGGCGTAGCGCAGCTTGGTAGCGCACTACTTTGGGGTAGTAGGGGTCGTGGGTTCAAATCCCGCCGCTCCGATAGATGGAATCCTTATACACTAAGGATTCCATTATTTTTGGGAGATTTCAGCACTTGATACAGCTATTGCCACAACACGCCACAAACCGCCATAATCAGACAACAAGTAAGATCGAATTAAGATCCTCAAAACATGGCAAGTGGTAAGGTTGCGATACAAAATCTCGGCAGGCTACGGTTGGCGTGGTCGTGGGGCGGGAAGCAATTTTGGTTGTCGATCGGACTGCCAGACACAAAACCAAACCGGAAAGCTGCGGAAATTAAAGCGCGGACGATCGAACTCGACCTGGCCAGTGGCAACTTTGACCCCTCCCTGACAAAGTACAAGCCCCAGAAACAAGAATCCATTTCTGTTTCTGACCTCTTTGACCAATTTGTCGAGTACAAGCGCCGCAAAATCGAACCGGCTACTCTCGCTAAATATCTTGGATTACAAAAACACGTTTCTGTGTTTTTCAAGAACAAAACCTGTGTTTCTGTTTCTGAAAGTGTTGCTGAGAAATTTCGAGACTGGTTGGGACAAACACAGAAACTTGAACCCGTGACGGTACGGGAATTAGATGTTTATGACCCCGAAGTCATGCCAGAAATCGGTGAGCTTGATGAATTACAGACTTATGTAAAAAAACACAAAATCTGGCTGTGGACAGCCGTTGACCACTTTCGGTCAGGAATTTTAGGATGGGTATTAGGAGATCGTAGTTCCGACGAGACGTTTGAATCGTTGTGGGACAGGGTAAGTGCCTGGAAATGCTATTTTTATGTCACGGATGGATGGCCAGTCTATCCGATGTTTATTCCTGATGAAGATCGCATCATTAGCAAGACTTATATGACACGAGTAGAAGGGGAAAATACGAGGTTGAGACATTATCTGGCAAGACTACATCGCAAGACTCTTTGTTATTCTAGGTGCGCGGAAATGCTCAGGCACTCTATTAAATTATTAATACATTACCTAAAATTTCAGGATGTTCCGGTTCCGGCAGTATTCATACCTTGATTCAGCAACGCCAGGAGTGAAACACGAGCAACAACTGGATGAGCTATGCCAACAGGAACCTCGGAAAAACCCTTAAACCCTATCAGGGATTGAAACTAAACTTACTCCGTAATTTTCATCGATTAAAGAAAAGCTAGCAGGAAAAAACCTAAAACCCAATCAGAGATTGAAACAGAAGCTGCTGAAATAGGGCCCGATAAAGCTCCTTTAGGCCGGAAAAAACCTATACAACTCAAATACAACTCGAAAAGAAATATTTGCAAAACTTCACATAGTAAAGTTTTATAAAGATTGAACGCAATCTGATTTTTTCAGGTTAAGGTCAATATCAAGACAAGGTCAGTGCAACTGCTATTCGAGTATTCGCAGTTGCAATCTGCCTTCATTTCTTGAGCCGATTAATTAGCTTCATACGTCTATAAGACTTAGACTATCGAAGCAAAAAGAGATTAGGGGTGTGGAGTGTATGGTTGAAGTGTATTCAAGCGTAGTAGCCACTAAGAAACAGATTTCCTCCAAGCTGGTTGGAGCGCCCGTCATTCTCGATCGCAAGTCCGGAGTGTACAACGGTCTGAATTCTGTAGGTGCTAGCATCTGGAATTTGGTTCACCAACCCAAGACTGTAAACGAAATTCGGGATACCCTTCTGACCGATTACTTCGTTGATCCATCACGGTGCGATCGCATGGTGTTGCCATTACTCCAGGCAGTGAAATCTAACGGCTAATCGAGGGGAAGCATGAAACGGCTGCGTAAGTTCTTAAGCCTGACACCGAGCGATCGGGTTCTTCTAATCAACGCTCTACTGTTGCTTGGAGCAATCAGATTGGGGCTGAAACTGCTGCCATTTGAGACTTTGCGCCGTTTTTTGGCAAGGATAGCTCAACCAATAAGGACGTTGCAGGAGGCAGAAAAGGCTTCTGTGGACAAAGTTGCTTGGGCGGTGATGGTGGCAAGCCATTACATACCAGGAGCAAGATGTTTGGCTCAGGCTTTGGCGACACAGGTGTTGCTGGAGCGGCGGGGTTATCCAACTCAGCTTCGCATTGGTTTTACCAGAGATAAGGGAGGGCAGATGTCAGCTCATGCTTGGGTGGAAAGTGAGGGGCGAGTTGCGATCGGTGGTACGGGGAATATGGCTCGTTATATTCCGGTGCCAATTCAGGAAATAGAGGGCAATGAGAGTGATAAATGGCGTTTATTGACTTGAATAAACGCACGTCATGAACACAAAAACGAATTTCAACAAAAATTGAGGTAGCAATATGAATAATCAAGACAAAGCTCCCCAAGGCATAACACCTAATCTGCCTTTATGGTCTTATCAACTACAGCAGGGTTCAAAACTGGCTGTGAAGACTAGAAAAGATTTGGAAATTCATTTGATTACTCGTGCTTTGAAGGATGAGGGCTTTAGGCAGGAGTTGGTGGCTAATCCTAAAGCGGTGGTGGAGAAAGAGTTGGGTGTAAAACTTCCAGAAGAGTTAGAGATTAACGTTCTGGAGGAAACTGAAGATACTCTTTATATGGTATTGCCTTGCAATCCTTATGAAGGGATTTCTGAGGAGGAGTTGAAGGCTTCGGTGGGGATGAGTTATGAGGATGTTGCTCGGTGGGTGTTGGAGGAACAGAGGAATGTTTTGTTGGATGAGGAAAGCAGTGTGAAATTAATGGTAAAAGCTTATACAAGTGAGGTTTTTAAGCGAGAATTGATTAGTAATCCGATTAAAGTTATTGAGGAAGAATTAAGAGAGAAGATTAAAGAAATACTTCAAGATAGTGAAATTGAAGTATTTGCAGAAAGTCCTAACAGCATTTTTATAATACTAGCCAAAGTCTTAACAACTTTTGATCTGCCAATCGTTCACCTTAGCAAGCTAAATATGCCAATGGTTGTTGGTTCAGGTACTCCTGGTATGGGAAGTGGTGATGCAGAAGTATGTAATTCAGCTCGTGGTTGTGGAACTAATGGCGATCGTCCTTGTGAAGGATGGGGATCGTTTTGCTGGTTAACCTGGTGGTGATGCAGAAGTATGTAATTCAGTTCGTGGTTGTGGAACTAATGGCGATCGTCCTTGTGAAGGATGGGGATCGTTTTGCTGGTTAACCTGGTTTTAAACTCTAAAATCTCCTTGTGGATTTTCACCTTGGTGCTGCATCCGTAAGGAGAACACCTAATTAAATTTCACAACTAAGATATAAACATAAATTTAGCAAGAGATTAACATGGTTTTTTCTGAAATAGAACTTAAGAAAATCGCCGAGAAAGCTACCACAATTATAGAAAGGCTTAACACTGGTTCTGATCGGGAATATGTACTTGAAAATGATGCTGTATTTGATATTATAGCCGAACAATGGTGTCAAATCACGGGTCAGGGAAACAGGGATAAATTTGAAAAATTTCTGTTTTGGAGCAATCTTGAAATAAGCAAGGTTCATCGTTCTGTTGCTTGTGTATCCGTAAGTGAAGAGCATCCGTTGCCTCCTTGGATAAACACCTTAAATGAATGCTTGTTAGCTTGCTTAGAATCCGAAAAATTAGAATTAGAAAATATCAATAATAATAATACGTTTTTATATGATTCAGAACTGCTACCATCTGAAAAAATTTTTTTGCCATTTATTTATGTAGCTAGAAAAAAGTTGAACGCTTTGGTTGGCTCTGATTATGGACTACTTTCAGAGTCTGCCCATGCAGATGTCGAGAGCAGTCTCGTGAAATGGTTAGTTAGTTTATGTGGACTGTCAATGGAGTTTGAACTGTCAGTTTTCCATCTAAGTAGGCAGACTACTCTAATAAGTCGTTTGAGGAAATCAACAGACATTCGTTATTATTACAAGCACTTTCTCCAAGGAGGGCTACTGAAATTCTTCCAAGAATACCCTGTCTTAGGACGACTCGTAGCAAAGTCTACTGATTTGTGGATTGATGCCACAGGAGAATTCATTTCTCGCTTAGCCTCGGACTTATCTGATATTAAGAGAATTTTCCAGGACGGACGTGAGATAGGAAAAGTCACAGCTATAAAATCCGATATCTCTGATCGGCATCACGGTGGTCGTTCCGTCATGATAGTCAGCTTTGAATCAGGGCTAAAATTGGTTTATAAGCCAAAAGATATAGGTATAGAAAAAGCTTACATAAAATTGCTGGACTGGTTAAATAAGCAAGGCTTACCCTTGCAATTCAAGTTATTTCAAGTACTTGAACGCTCTGGTTATGGCTGGGTTGAATTCATAGAATCTTTACCTTGCAAAGATCCAGAAGAAACGAAACGATACTACCAGCGTTGTGGAATGCTATTGTGCTTGGTGTACGTTTTAGACAGTACAGATTTACACTACGAAAACATTATTGCCTGTGGTGAACATCCCGTATTGGTTGACCTTGAAACGCTTATGCATCCTTGGGTACGAGATGTTGAAAATCCAGAGATGCCTAAAGGAGCTAAATTATTAGCCAATCAGGAACTGTGGCATTCGGTACTGCGTACTGCACTCTTGCCGCAGTGGCAGTTGGGGGAAAAAGGTTACGCTTATGATTTTAGTGGTTTTGGGGGTAACAGTCAAAATAACAAATTCAACCAATTTCAGGAAGGTAAGACTATCAACACAGACATAACAAGGAACAAAAAAGAATCCGGTGCGAACACTCATCCAAAATCCGAAATCCAAAGCTTAAAATCTAACACTACTTCCGTTGATGAACCAATATTAGCTCTGAAAGATTTTCATAAAGAAATTATCAATGGTTTCCAGGAAATGTATCAATTCTTAATGATACATCGCCAAGCTTGCCTAGCTCCAAATAGCCCATTGATGTCATTATCTGGTCAGCCAGTACGTTTTATTTTTCGTAACACTTCAACTTACTCTTCAGTTTTACGATATACGCTTCAGCCAAAATTTTTGCGAGATGGTGCAGAGTGGAGTATTCAATTTGATATTCTCAGTAGGGTCATGCTCTCTTCTGATACAAAACCTTCATGTTGGCCGCTTTTACAAGCAGAAAAACACGCATTAGAGCAAATGGATATTCCATTATTTTCTGCTCGTTCAGATAGTAATAATTTAACAGGATATCCCAATTTTAATGTTGAAAATTATTTTGCAGAACCCTGCTTTAATCGCGTTATTTCCCGTATAAACCAACTTAATGAGCATGATTTAGAGCAACAAACATCATTTATTCGGGGAGCATTATATGCACGTACTACAGAAAATGCTCATAATTTATCACTGTCGGATAACCCAAGTTCGATTTTTACTTCAGCGTTCCCTTTAACTCAGAAAGAATATGTAAACCAAGCAGTTGATTTAGCAACAGAACTTGCTAAAAAAGCAATTAGTTCAAATGATGGTAGCATTACATGGCTTGCCCCTCAATACCTCAAAGAGGTACAAAAGTTTCAGCTTCAACCGATGGGGTATAACCTGTATGATGGTAGTTGCGGTCTCGCTGTATTTTTGGCAGCATTGGAAAAAGTCTCCACAGGTGCTGGCTTTAGAAACCTTACTTTAGGAGCTTTGCAACCTCTGCTCCAAAATATGGGAGCAAATGGATCTGTTTATATCTCCGAAGCGGGTATTGGTGGAGGCATGGGGAGTAGTGCTGTTATTTATTCTTTGGTTCACGCTAGTGAATTTCTTAGTCAAGCAGCACTCCTAGAGAATGCTAAACAAATTGCATCATTGATTACCCCTGCTCTAATTGTGACTGATAACAATTTCGATATTATTTTTGGTGCGGCTGGAGCCATTCTAGGATTATTAGCCTTATACAATACCGCTCCTGATCCAGAAGTTTTAAATAGGGCGATCGCCTGCGGAAATCATTTATTAAACAACCGTGTAGTTAGTGATTCAGGCTACAGAACTTGGGCAACTTTAGATGGGAAATCACTAACTGGATTTTCTCACGGAGCAGCAGGAATCGCCTACGCTTTACTACGTTTATATAAAGCCAGTGGAGAAACCGCCTTTCTAGAAGCCGCAGAAGAAGCGATTGCCTACGAACGCAGCGTCTTCATCCCAGAACAAGGAAATTGGCCAGACTTTAGACAATCATTCCCCGAAGAAAAGCCTCTTTGTATGTGTTCCTGGTGTCATGGCGCTCCTGGAATTGGTTTAGCAAGACTTGGTGGACTAGATATTTTAGATACTCCTGAAATTCGCCAAGATATTGAAGCAGCTATCAACACCACCAAGCAACAAAAGCTAACGAGCATAGACCATCTCTGCTGTGGAAATATGGGTCGAGTTGAATTCCTATTAACCGCATCGCGAAAACTATCTCGTCCTGAGTTGCTAGAAGATGCTATGCAAATTGCCTCACAAGTCGTAGCTCGTGCGAAACAAAAAGGACATTTTGGTTATGGACCTATCCTGACTTTTCATCCTGGTTTCTTCCAAGGTGCATCAGGTATTGGCTACGAATTGCTGAGACTAGCTTATCCCGACCAACTGCCATCAGTACTACTTTGGGAGTAACCCTTGACCCCCTCTCCACCAAAATTAAGACACAAAATCCAGCAAGCCCTACGCCTAGGACTAGCGTTAAAGCTAGTTTGGCAAAGCAGTCCTATCTGCACGAGTACTCGCTTAGCACTCCTAATCGCCCAGAGCATACTACCATTACTCTCACTCTACCTAATGAAGGTTATCATCGATGCGGTAACCACAGGCATCGCAACTCCTGATAAAGGAACAAGCTTCAAACAAATCGCCTTACTCATCGGACTCACAGGAATAGTCGCCCTAGCTAATAACGTGTGCAGTTCAATTGCAGAACTTGTCACCACAGCCCAAACTCAGCTTGTCACCGACTATATGTATGGGATTGTTCATGCCAAGGCGATTGAAGTCGATTTGGAATTTTACGAAAACTCCCAATACCAAGACACCCTACAACGCGCCCAACAACAAGCCTACTTCCGGCCCTCCAGTATTCTAAACAACCTGTTGCAAGTGGGTCAGAATGGAATCTCTCTGATTGGAATTACTGGTTTACTATTCTGGTTCGATTGGACTCTAGCAGCAATTCTGTTTATCGCCACCGTCCCCGGTGTCTTCGTGCGTTTGAAATATGCAGGAGAGATGTATCGCTGGCAACGTCAACGAACATCCACAGAACGAAAATCCCAATACCTTCATTGGATGCTCACCCATAGCCTATACGCCAAGGAAATTCGGTTATTTAACTTAGGTATTCTGTTCAGCCGTCGCTTTCGCCAACTACGCCAGCAACTCTATCGAGAAAGCCTGCAAATCGCCACTAAACGCTCTCTCGAGTCATTAGTCACCCAAGTCAGTGCTACCCTAGCCGTCTATGGTTCCTATGCCTTCATCGCTTACCAAACCCTTCAAGGCACTTTTACTGTAGGGACTCTGGTCATGTATTACCAGGCGTTTCAGCGCGGACAAGATGCTCTTAGGGGAGTGTTAAACAGTCTAGCGGGTCTTTACGAAGACAATTTGTTTCTCTTCAATCTCCAGGAATTCCTCGAATCCAAACCCAAAGTCATCGAACCGTCTCATCCCAAACCCATTCCCAAACTCAAGCAAAAAGGCATTCAATTTCATCACGTTAGCTTTCAATACCCCAGCAGTAACCGCCCAGGACTTGAAGATATCTCCCTAACCATTCAACCCGGTGAAGTCGTGGCATTAGTCGGTGAAAACGGTGCAGGTAAAACCACCCTCATCAAACTCTTGTGCCGATTATACGATCCCACAGCAGGAACGATTACCTTTGAAGGCGTTGACCTAAAAGACTTAGCCACCGCCGACCTCCGCCGACAAATTAGCATTGTCTTCCAAGACTATGCCAAATACTACCTCACGGCCAATGAAAACATTTGGTTAGGGAACATTGACTTACCCCCCAATGATGAACACATTGAAAAAGCTGCTCGAAAAGCCGGGGCAGATGATGTAATTAAAAGCTTACCCAAAGGCTACGAAACTTTACTAGGTAATTGGTTTGAAGACGGTGAAGAACTCAGCATTGGTCAATGGCAGAAAATCGCCCTAGCTAGAGCCTTTCTACGTGATGCTCAGATTATTGTCCTTGACGAACCCACCAGTGCCCTAGACCCGAAAGCTGAAGCCCAGGTGTTTGAAAAATTCCGCCAACTGCTCCAAGGTCAATCTGCCATCCTCATCTCTCACCGCTTATCCACTATCAAAATGGCTGACCGCATCTATCTTTTGGAGCATGGAACAATTACCGAAAGCGGAACTCACCAAGAACTGATGCAACTAGGCGGCACCTATGCCCACTTATTTGAAACCCAAGCCCAACATTACAGGTGAAAACTTGATGACAACCTTACTCTCCCTATCCACTAATGCACCGACAGCGGCTACTCGATCGGAAGTTGAACTACTTTTTTGCTGTGCCCGAACCCACATAGACTCCGAAATAGCTGAGCGAATTAGAACTCTGCTCCAGCAAGACATCGACTGGGCGTATTTAATCCAGACCGCAGCTCAACATGGGATAACACCGCTCTTGTACCAGAGCCTCAACACCACCTGTCCAGAAGCCGTTCCCAAGGCTAACCTAGCTCAGCTACGGAACTATTTCCACACCAACGCCCAGCGCAACCTATTCCTGACCAAGGAACTGCTCAAGCTTCTGAACCTATTCGAGAGCCACTCTATCCCCGCCATCCCCTTCAAAGGTCCTGCCCTCGCCGTTTCCGCCTACGGGAACCTGTCGTTGCGTCTGATTAGTGACCTGGATATTTTAGTTCCAGAGCGGGACTATCACAGAGCCAAAGAACTACTCTTCAACCAGGGTCATCGCATGTTAAATGACAGCGAACATGAAGCGCTTTGCTTCCAAGCTCAACTGTGGCATGAGGAAAAAAAGGTCAGCGTAGACCTCCACTACAGAATCCCACCGAAGCACCTCCAGCTCAACTCAGAAATATTCCTCGAAAACCTTCAGCCGTTATCTTGTGCTGGCACAAGAATACAAACCTTTTCACCGGAAACTCATCTGTTGATATTTTGTGTAGAGGGAGAGAAGGAAAGTTGGCATCGGCTCAGCCGACTCTGTGACGTGGCAGCCCTGATTAGCTCCCACCCGCAGATGAATTGGGAGTCCCTAACAGAGCAGGCTAGGAGGTTGAAAGTTGAGCGAATCCTCGACTTTGGCTTGGTGCTGGCTAACACCCTATTGAAAGCTCCCGTTCCAGCTTCTGTTCTGCCAAGCGTAAAGCAAGTTTCCCTAATCAAGTGGCTTGCCACCCAGTTGGGCAGACATCCTTTCTCCTCGCCAGACTCTCAACGTCACCCTTTCTATCTCTGGACAACCGCCCTCTACTACTTATACGTAAGCAAAGGACAGTTGCATAGATTTTTCTACGTTTTCTACTGGCTAAATCCAATCTACTGGATAACTCCAAACGCATTAGACAAGGCGTTTCTTCCACTACCCCGCCCCCTGCACTTTCTTTACTACCTAATCCGGCCAATCCGATTAGTTGGTAAATATGGACTCGCCCCGTTTCAAGCTCTTTTCAAACGGTTGTACCAGGAGGCTAGTCAATGAAAACTCTTGTTGCTTTCCTCATCTTCAACCGACCCGATACGACAGAAAAAGTTTTTCAAGCGATTCGCCAAGCCCCGCCTCCCCAGCTCTTGGTCGTGGCTGACAAACCTCGCCCATACCAGCCAGAGGATGTTAGGGACTGCGCGGCAGCTCGGTCTATCATTGAGTAGGTTGACTGGGATTGCCAAGTCATGAAAAATTATGCTGATGTCAACCTAGGCTGCGGACGACGCATAGCCAGTGGATTAGACTGGGTTTTTGACACAGTTGATAGAGCGATCGTCCTTGAGGATGACTGCTTGCCCCACCCTAGTTTCTTCAGATACTGCGAGGAGTTATTGGAGAAATATCAGGATGACGATCGCATCATCACCATCCTAGGAACTACTGGGTTAGGAAGATGGAAGCCAGATAGTCAGAGCTATCACTTCTCTTATTGGCCCAGCCCAGTTTGGGGATGAGCTTCCTGGTCACGGGCTTGGCGCTATTATGACCACAACATTAAAGCGTGGGCTCTTCCAGCAGTAAAGCGGAAAATTCGGGCATTTATGCCAGAAGATGCTCTTTTTATGGGAATGGTGTGGCGATTTGAACAAGTCCACCTCAAAAATAGTATAACCAATTTCCCATCTACAACTTGGAACTGATACTGCTAGGTCAGGATATACCTATATCTCGATCGAGTCGTAGCGGTTTCAAGTCAGAGATGGGGAAATTAAGTATCCCCATCTAACTCATCCTGCTGCCAAATGGCGAAAAGGCAACAAAAGGGAAATGTGCAGACATACGTAGAGTGGCAACCTATCCTGCATTACTGTTTAAGATATGGGTGTTGCTGAATTAGGGTATGATAAATTTATAGTGCGAGCGCCAAAAAATAACACTTCAAAAAACGCAGAGCTTATGCAATGTCCTGAATGTCAATCAACTCATGTTAATAAAAATGGTCACAAAAAAGGTAAACAGAATTATATTTGTGTCGGTTGTGGCCGACAATTTATAGATTGCTATCAACCTCATAAAGGTTATTCGGAAGAAGTTAAACGTGAATGTCTCAAAATGTCGGTCAATGGTCGGGGTTTTCGAGCAATTGAGAGGATTTGCATGAGTACACCACACCAGCATTATAAATTGGGTATAGCTTGTAGGGGAATTGCTCCCTGATGCTTACGAACCAGACACAATTCCCCTGGTGGGAGAACTTGATGAACTAGAAACATTTGTTCGCCTTTAAAAAATAAAATTTGGCGACCGACGGCAGTAAATCACTTTCAGCCAGGGATTTTAGGGTGGGTATTGGGAACTCATAGTGCTATAACTTTTCGGCCACTATGGGCGTTAGTTGGCAATTGGAAATGTTACTTTTATATCACAGATGGATGGCCAGTTTACCCTATGTTTATGACCGAGGGAGATCAAATTATCTGTAAAACTTACATGACCAGGGTAGAGGGCGAGAATACGCGACTACGACATTACGCAAGCCCGACTTCATCGCAAGACACATGGCGTATTCTAAGTCGGTGGAAATGCTTAAACATTCAATCAGGTTAGTAATTCATTATCTTAAGTTTTGGGATGTTCCGGTTCCCTATCCATCCTATGATTTCAATCGCCCTCAAACGAGGCAAATCGGGTAACCAAAACATCCCTTGACCGCACCAATCATACCTCAATTCAGCAACGCCAAGATATGATTTGAGCCGTCTGACGGGTATAGGGGGCGTTTTGAGGTTGATTTGTTGCCAGCGTAAATGGTGTCAAATGATAGCTTAACTTTGTGGCGTTGTTTTATTGTTCTGACTTGAATTCTTTCGTTTCAGCCATCCTCCTAAGCTTAGGGCTAGAGCTGAACCAAAGATTGTGGTCGGTTCAGGTACAGGCTCAGCAACGTCAGGGGTTATATCAGCGGTTATAATTGTCAGACGAGCCTCCTGATTAAGAGTGAGATAGGCTTCCTCGTTATCGTTGCGAAAGCTAAACCCAGCAAAAGTATCGTTATTTTTTATTCTCTGAGTAATAAATGGAAGTACATTAAAGGAAAAAATTGGCGATGGGTTTATTGTCGAATTCATATTTATGACACTATACAAAAATCTTCCATCTAAATATTCTCCAGCTCCAAAATCTGATACATCGCCTTGCCCGTTTCCTATATACCCGTAGGCGTCCAACCGAGAAAAACGCTCATACGACGAAATAGAATTAGCCTTAACCCCAAAAATAGCACTGCTAATAGCTGTATTAGGAGCAAGAAACAAATTGGCAAGATTAAACTCGTAGAAAGCTCTATATTCGTGTCTATATCCTTCACCCTTTATTATTCCTACAGGAAGAGATTCACTACCAAAAATAAGTCTCCCAGCCCGTCCTGATCCTTCGTATCTCCGACGGTATAACTGGTAGTGGGTGTCAAGGTAAATACAGCTGCTTTAGCTTCTTTGTTTGCTACCCAGGCCAAACCTAAAGCGGTGCAAACAGAGGCAAATGCGAGTTTGTGGTACAGATTGTTCATAACAACTAAATTTCCTTTTATAGTAAACAACTTGACTGGAAAGCTCGCTCAGTAATCAAACTACCTAAATACTAGCTAGCTTACTTTAAAAACGCTAGTTCTTTATAAAGTTCATTAAATCTTCACAATAAAGTTACCTGCATAAATGCTGTAGAGACCAGATAGCGTGAGCCATTATCAAAACAGAACCCCCGCGACCATCGCCTCAAACCGAATCATCCATCCATCCGCAAGCCGAACAATCCCAATGAACAGGCGGCGTTTCATATTGGGGATAAGTCATTTCACACAGGGGACATCGGCCGGTAAACAAGGGGTGGGTATCCAGCAGCTCTAACTGTTGCAAGGCGTGTCCACCGCTGCCGGGCGTTGCAGGATAAGTTCGCCGTTGTAGTAGCTTGCACCCTCGGGTTCCCAGAGTTCATCGGGTTCGGCATTAGGGTTTTCTTGAAAGTCGGGGCTAGAGCGCCAGTCCAGTAAAAGAGCTTGACAAAAAGCAGGAAGTATGTTGTACAAAAAACTCACGGTGAGGCACT
>NZ_JAUBTO010000094.1:0-32221 GCF_036702495.1 Microcoleus sp. C2D2
GCCCATCCCACAAGAAAAAATAACTCTTGTGGGATGGGCATCTTGCCCGTCCTAGTTATTTTTGCAAGAGGTCTAATGTAAACGTTTTAGGCAAGCTCGATCGACCCTGCGGGCTATTTCAATTCTTCCGCGTGAAACACTACTTAGAAGATATCCTAGCCTGTCCTGTGAATTTGGGAACGGAGAAAGCTGAGAAAGCGTATTTACAATCGCCTGTTCTCCAGGAAGCGGTCCGCAGCTTCTAAAGATTGGCGACTTAGCATTTAATATAGCTCTGGTCGCTGTTAAGCGCATCAGGATTTTTATCTAATTTGAATAAAATAAGCACGAATACCGGCACCCTCGGTTTAAAAAATACAATCAGGGATAATACTTAGCAATAAAATGCTGAGTTAGCTGTTCCGCAACAATTTATTAAAATCAGCTTTATCTAATTTGAATAAAATAAGCACGAATACCGGCACCCTCGGTTTAAAAATTACAATCAGGGATAATACTTAGCAATAAAATGCTGAGTTAGCTGTTCCGTAACAATTTATTAAAATCAGCAATTTTAGCTTTCTACGCCACCACAAAAGCCGAATGAAATGCTAAAAATTAAAATATGAAGCAACAACGGTATAATCAACAACAAATTGAATCGTTCGCCCAAACGGTATTGAACGATGGCTATTGTGTGTTGCGCGATCACTTTTCCACCGCAACACTGAAGGTTTGGCGCGAAGCTTTTGCGCCCTTGCTACACGATCATATCGAGCGCGAAGGTAAACTTCGCAATCGCGGCCCAGCTCGTTATTATGTTACCCTTCCTTTCAACGCTCCCTTTGCCGATCCCAGTATTTATGAAGATGAGGATGTGCTAGCACTGGTTGAGCGTTTGGTGGGCGAAGATGCGGTGATGTGCCAGTTGGCGACAGACACGCCGTTGCTGGGTTCTGACTATCAAGAGGTGCACCGGGATGCGCCGCCGCTTTTCCCGGAAACTGGGAGAGAAACGCCGCCATTCCAACTAGCGGTTAACTTCCCACTGGTGGATATGACGCTGGAAAATGGCCCCTTTGAGGTGGTGCGGGGCACGCACACGATCTCCAAGGGGGAAGGGTTGCAGCGCCTGGAGTCGGGTGAGATCGAGTTAGAGCCGGTTTTGATGCAAGCGGGAGATGTGATGATCCGCGATGTGCGGGGGCTTCACCGAGGCACTCCTAACCGCACGGAAATACCGCGCCCGATGGTGGTGATTGGCTACAGCCGGCGCTGGTTAAATCGCCCGGAGGTTTGCATTCACATTCCCCGTGCTTCCTTCGATACTCTTTCGGAACGCGCCCGCCATTTATTGCGCTTTAATCCGATTGTGGAATCCCTGGAAGAGAAGCCGGAAGTTGAGGTTTATCAAGCGTTTGCTTACTAAAAAATAATGTGATAGGCGTTCGCCCTGTGACAGAAAAAGGGCGATCGCTTTTGCTTTTTTTTGAGATTCAACCGCTTGCAAAAGTCTCTAATTGGTAATTTGTCTTAAACAGAAGCCGTTAACTCATCTGTGTTTCTCTGTGGTAAAAAAAAGACTTTTAGAATTAACTTCGCCCAACAACGGCGTCGATTGGATGGGCGAATTGAGGGAACATTATTGTTAGATGGGGCCACTTAACAATTTCGACCCCATCTTTTTTGAGCTGCGAGTCGGGTAAATCCGCCACAGGCGGGGCAAATGAGGGGGGTTGTCACCCCGTGAAATTACGGACTCGGCATTTCCCCTTTATAAAGGTTTCATGAAGCTTAACATTTGACCTGTCGGAACAAAGTATAAATTTAAATTATTTGTATAACGAAATCTCGTGGTTACAGGAGGGCGGCTGTTTGAAGTTTTGTAAAATAACTGTGGCTAGTTTTCTTTGTTTTTAGCTAGCTACAGCTTTTTCTGTTGTAGGGTAAGCTTTGCAGGCTTAAGTACCAATAAAAATAACACTTAATTATTCTTTACGTGCATAAGTGTTTACATTGCTTAATCTTATAAAGATTCTGTGAAGATGGAACTTCACAGAATCTTGTTGTTGAAGATGTGTGTAGGGTGGGTACAAGAAGTTAAGTAGGAGCGAAAAACGCCCAGACTTTACGCTTAGTTCTAGTTCTCTTGACTTTTCAGTAATACACCTTAAACCTTTAGACGAGCGGGGCTATAGAAGGGGTATTTACTATAAAAAATTATTCCCCAAATAGGAGGAAAAGATGATAGGAAAGTTTAGTTTGAACGCAGTGTTGCCTACAAGTATTCTATTAACAACACTGTGCGGTGCAGATGCGCTTGCTTTTACGTTGGCTACACAGGATCTTTTTATCATTGACACTGTGCGTATAGCTTCTGGTGGAATGGAGATTGATCTAGCTCCTACATTAATTTCAAATGCCCTTAGCTCTCCAGAATCTACAGTTCTTTTTGCTGGCGGGGCTACATTCACATCGACTTCTGCATTCCCGGGAAAAGTTGTTGATATTAACAACGTTATCTTAGGGAATACAACTGTTATTCCTGGAGTTTTGTCTTTTGGGGGAAATCAATTTTTTAGCATACTAACAAGTTCGGATCTCGATGCCCTGGCTGAGACTCTTGGTATTAGCGACTCAGTTGAGCTCGATCTGACTACAGTTTTCCCTACGGATGTCAATGTAGGAGATGTGGGGCGAATGGATTACACAATGATTCAGCTAGGCAGTCCCTCAGATCCATCTTCTGAGTCCGGTTTATCACCATTAGAAGTGGCTGTTTCGAGGAGTAATGAAGGTCTAGTTTTTGGACCTTCCCTGGATAACATGACATTAGCTGAAATTTTTGATCAGCCCTTTGTTGTGTCACAAGGAAGTCTAAATTGGAAATTTATTGCCAAGGGATTAGTTGTTGCAGGAGTGACTGCAAAAGGCGCTTTAAAAGGTGCTGCTGTTGGCAGTACTGTACCTGGGCTGGGTACTGGTATTGGAGCAGCTCTGGGTGGAGGAGGTAGCTTCTTGATTAGTTCCGGCGCCGCAGTTCTGGCGAATATCAAGGGCGATAAGACGCCTGATCCCAAATTTACTACCATTATTCCCGACCCTGGCCCGGCTGTAGTCCCAGAACCCCTCACTATCTTTGGCTCACTTATGGCTTTAGGTGGTGGAGCTTTGCTTAAACGAAAGCATTCAAAAGGGTTCAAAAAAGCCCAATCACAAACCTAATCTACTACTAGAAAAACACCCTAATCACCCCTTCAACTCAATCCTGATGAAGGGGTTTGATCTTTCCATGCAAAGCATTGGCTCCTCTATCCCACCCAACTCAATCCTAAGCTTATGAATCAACCTGACGCCAATCAATCCCCATCCAGCCCATCCGCTTCTAATCCTCAATGGATGAAAACCGTGGAAGGATTAGAGGAGTTTAGTCTCAACCTCTTAGACTCAATGATTCTCCTCCGCTGGATAGGCTATGGTCTTTTAGTCTTCGCATTGTTCGACTTAATTGTCATCTTTATCCCTCTCAACTTAATGAATCGCCTCTGGGAATTTCAAGCCATGGGACAACTGGTTGAACGAGTTCCCTTATCCTTAGTTGGATTAGCATTAGTATTTTATGGTAAGGAAAATTACCGCTACAAATGGGAAATTTCCCTATTAAAAATATTATCCTGGCTCACCTTGTTCGTTGGCTTATTATATTTCCTGCTCATTCCTTGGAGCGTGGCTAACACCCTGCAAATTGACCGACAGTATCAAGCAGAAATTACCACTCAGGTTGACCAACGCCTACAACAAATTCAACAGGTTAACGATGCTATTGCCAAAACGACAACGAAAGAACAAATAGCGCAACTGTTGGGCCGTCTCGACAGGGAAGGGCGCATACCAAATCTGAAAGATTCCCAGCAATTAACCGAGGTCAAAAAGAAAGTTTCAGAATACATCGCTCAAGGCGAGAGTAAGATGAAAGCTGAAGCTCAAGCTACTCTGAATGTTCAGCGTTTAGAATTATTAAAAAACTCAGTCAAGTGGAATCTGGGAGCCTTAGTTTCCGGAGCCTTATTTATTTTCATTTGGCGGAATACCCGCTGGGCGCGGCGTCGTTGGTGAATCCAGGGACTATCAAGACGCCCAACTATAATTTAACCACTCCAGGAGTGTAAATTCACGAGATAATCATTACACACCTGGACAATCATGAAATCTACCCATCTCCACCAGGTCAAACTCTTAAAAATATCCCCATTCTGGCTCTTACCCATAGCCGCCAGCTCAATCACCGTTCTACACACACTATATCTCAGAGGTGAACAATACACTCACCAAGCACGAAGTTCCGCTTAAACAACAAAGTTTTACTCTTCGGATTAACCTGCTACCATTAGCGGCATAAAACCGATGTTGACGATAACTAATTATATCATGTCCGATCGATCGCCCATAATACAATTGCCGGGGCGGGTTTGTGAGATTGTTCGTTTTTGGCAAATATTATTGGTGAACCCGCCCCTACAGGAATCAGGGTAATCGACCGGACATGATATTACCCGGATTTGATCTCAATAATTGGAGCTATATCGGCCTAGTAATTCCTAACATCAGTTAATTTTATAGGGGAAACTGATGCCATTACATTTGAGGATTTTATTCTCCGAAAACCAGTACCGAAACTGTGGAAAGCGGTTTGTGTAGTGAGGAAAAATTGTAGTACACATATGGGAAAATAAGTAGATAAATCAATCAAAAAATTAGGGGAAATTAATATACTTATCGCCCTATTCACCGGATTTCTCACTCATTGAGAATTTATAGTCAAAATTTAAAAATATTCTCGGTTCTATCAAAACGACAAATTATCAACAATTAGGAAAGGCGATAGAGTTTGCATTCAGCCAAGTTTCTCACAAGATCTTTGGAACTTGTTTGCACGCTGCTGTTATGGTACCTCATCTATCTGATAAACGCTCGATCGGGGTTTGGAGCACGGGCCTACAGTGGCATTCTTTTTGCGGGCTGGTATAACTACTCGGAATCCACAAATATGGAAATTCCTCAAGCGCTTGTGGGAGAGGGCAAATTAGTATTGGGTATAGAAAAATCTACAGGAAGCATGGAAGCGGCTGTCCCGTTCGGCTTGCCAGCAGCAGGGTCGGGCTGGTAAAGTTCGATACGATCGCGCCCAAGTCGTTTAGCTTGATACAGCGCTTGATCGGCTGCGGCAATCAGAATTTCCGGTCCCGATTCAGATGCAGGAACAATACTCGCTACGCCCAGACTGAGAGTGACGCAGCGGCTGACCAGAGAACCAGCGTGAGGAAGCTGCAAAGCTGCGATTTTGAGCTGTATGTGTTCGGCTACCTTCACGGCGCCTTGAATCGCGGTATTTGGCAAAATAACGGCAAATTCTTCGCCTCCGTAGCGAGCTACTAAATCGGCGGGGCGATTGACTGCACTGCCGATCGCCCCGGCGACTTGCCGCAAACATTCGTCTCCCCCTGGGTGCCCGTAGGTATCGTTGTAACTTTTAAAAGAATCAATATCGCAGAGAATCAGGGACAGAGGCGTTTGTTCCCGCGCTTGTCTGCGCCACTCGGTTTCTAAATACTGATCGAATCGGCGGCGGTTTGCTAGCTGCGTGAGTTCATCTAAAGTGGCCAAGCGCTCTAACTTGAGGTTGGCCGCTTGCAACTGCTGGTATAGTTCTGCTTGCTTGATGGCGATCGCCAACTGGGTGGCCAGAGAAGACAGCAACTCTACTTCCAACTGCATCCACTGCCGGGGACTGCACTGGTGGGCCATCAGCAGCCCCCACAACTCCTCTCCTTGCACTAAAGGCACTACCAAATAAGCTCTCACGGCGAATTGTGCGAGCAAGTCAATTTGATATTGCGGCAAATCCGCGGCCAAGACATCGGCGATCGGTCGGATCGCCCGATGTCGGTACGCTTCGTGATAGAATTCGTCAAAACAGAAATTTTCCAGGGTTTCCCCCAACATCGGCTTGCAGTTGGGAGCTACAGATTCCACGGTTACCGCCCCCGTCGCCGGCGAGAGGCAGAAAGTGTCCGTACAGGGGTTGAAGCGGACGATCATCACTCGATCGGCCTGAAGGAAGTGGCGCACTTCGGTCACTGTCGTCCTGAGCACCTCGCCCAAATCCAGAGACTGGCGGATGTGCTGAGTAATCGTCGCCATCAGCAGTTCTCGCTCGTTCTGCTGCCGCAGCGCCTCTTCTGCCCGCTTGTACTCGGTGATATCTTGAGCGGTGCCGAAAATTTGTTTGGGCCAGCCGTCGGCTGTGCGGGCGAACACTTGATCGCGGGCGCGGAACCAGCGCCATTGGCCCGATCGATGTTTGAGCCGATAGTCCAACTCCAAAATATGCCCGTCTTGGGCCGAGGGAAATTTTTGCTGGTGGGCTTTGAGCCTCGGCAAATCTTCTGGGTACACCAAACTCGAGTACAAAGCAGTTTGCATCTGTAAAATTTCTTGGGGAGTGTAGCCCAGCAAATTAGAAGCTTGACCGTTGACGTAGACGTTCCGCTGTTCGGTCAAATCGTAGATGTAGAGCAAATAAGGCGCCGCGTCAGCAATCTGCTGGATGAAATGCTGGCTCGACCGCAATTCTTCCTCGACCCGCTGACGCACTTGCACTTCTTCCAAAGCTTGATCCCGCATGGTGCGGTAAGCTTGGATGCGGTGGGTGAGGTCGGTCACGTCTTGAATCACCAACAAGGCGTAAAACGATTGGCAGTTTGATGGCACAAAGCCGTAAGGCGAAGCTGAACTCCTCAAGTTTGAGGGCGATGCGTCATCAACAGCTTCTGGTTCTGGCAGCATACCTTCTGGTTCCAACTCAAGAGTCGATCGAACCAAGTCAGGAATATCCTGTTCTGCAGGGCCCGGTGAGAGTGCAGGAACAGCAGTCACAGTAGTTTGCTGGATGCGCTGCAGGCTGTCTTGCCAAGTTGCCGGAATCAGGTGTTTGTGAATTTGAGAAGAAAAAATTGTTGGCGGGCCTCCTGCAAAGATTTGCTGGAAGCGATTTGCGTACTTTAGCTGGCTCAGGTGAGGAAAAAAAGTTGTGATCTTTGTTCCCAAAATTTCGTCGCGGGGAATTTTCGTCCAGTCTTCGAGACAGGTATTCCAAAACAGCACCACAAAATCATCTCGCAGCAGGCAAGCGCCGACTGGTACGCTGTCAAGAACTCCAAACTTTTCCTCAATTGTTTTCTTCTCCTCAATCATAGACCCCCGGCAAGTTGATTGATAGCAGCCAACAAGGTATCAAAGGAACTGACATTGAAAATGAGGATGATATCTCCTTCAATCTGAAGCCTTTCAATCATGAAAGTCGTCTGGGCTAATAAAACAACTGTATCAGTACCTAAGCCGCCAGATGTCAGCAAAGTAGCGATCGTGCCTTCGGTATAATTGGGAATTGAGTAGTTCAGGCGCTGCTGAAGTAAATTGCTGATTGCACCCATGACCCCATTAATTACTATATTTCCCACTTCACTGAGGGTACCTATTTTGACTGAATCGAGATCGTGAGTTCCAGCTTCTTCCCCTGTGAGCATCGTCACGAGCATAGCCGCGCTGTCGGTGGGAAAGACTAGCTGGGCAAGGCCTCCAAAGGATCCTGTGAATTTTAGCTGGACGGCGGCGATTTGCTCGCCGTTGAGGTGCTCCTCTAACACTTCTTTCACGTCGTGAGGAGTTAGGATTTGAACGTAGGGAATTTGCAAGCGAATCGGGGAGTCGATCATGTCGTTCAAAATCCCTGCAGCTTGACCTATACCGATGTTGACGAGTTCCTGCAAAGCATCGAGCTGTCGAGCGGTTAATTTCATTGGGTGCTCTCCTGGCTGGCACTGAGAGCTTTTTTGATCCACCCGATCAGTTCGTCTGAGTTCGGCATTTTGTGAATGACTGCCAGGGCTCCGAGTTCCATGCACTCGGATTGGGTAGTTGCTTGGATGTCTGCGGTAATTACGATGACTGGAATTTTATATCCTCTATCGCGCATGGCCTGCAGGACTTCCCGACCTTCCATTTCCGGCATCAGCAGATCTAAGAGCATACAATTTGGGGCTTTAGTGCCGACCAGTTCTAGAGCTTCAGGCCCGCTGGATGCTTCCAAAATTTCGTATCCTTCAGCTCGCAGCATTTTGCAGATTACTTTGCGAGTCAACCAAGAATCTTCGACAACGAGAATTGATGTCACTATGTTCTCCTCCTTCTATTGTTTAGGACTGACCGGCGTTGCAGGTACTACTTTTATCTTGACAGTAATTTAAAGTGCTGGGACGGTGTGCGATCGAGATTGACTCGGAATTCCTGTTCTTAAAAACTAACGCATTAATGTGTTGGATAGTTTAGTATCTTGGACTATGGGAAGAAAAAACCCGGTTTCTGAATGAAACCAGGTTTGCGGGATCTGTATTGCTCCTAACATGGGCGCTCAATTATAGATTACCAAACGCTTCCGGAGCGACTCTACTCGCTGTTTGGCAGTCGCATTGTCTGGATCGCAGGCGAGAGCTTGTTCGTACATTTCCAAGGCTTGAGCTGTTAATTTCTTGCGCTCGTAGGCGTGACCCAGATTGTTGAGACAGGTAACGTATTCTGGCTGCAACTTCAGGGCTTCTTTGTACTGGCGGATCGCGATGTCGTACTGTTCTTGCCCGAAGTGTGCAAAACCGAGAGCGTTGTAAATAACGGCTTGATTTTCTTCGCCTTCTAAGTCTTTGGCTTTCAGGGCTTTTTGAAACAGTACGATCGCCTGGGAGTAAAGCTTCTTATCTAGATAGATACTTCCTAATTCGTAGTATTCCTGTGCTGTTCCTTTTTCTATAGTCAGCTTATTTTCTAAGCGTTCGAGAGACATTTCCAGCTTCCGAGTTTTGAGAATCTGGCGCACCACAAACCAGGAAGTGCTGCCGAGTATAGCGAGCAGGACTGACAGGTAAACAATGAGCAAATTACTATCCATGTTTTTCTTAAAATTAGGTAGGTCTGGGGAATGTTTTATTTATTTTAAGGCGCTAGCAATCTCTGAGATTTGCCTCTGCAACTGTATAAAAAACAAGGAAAGAGCGATCGACCGGCCCGATCGCGATTTCTGAAAAAGCCAGAATTCAGAAGTAAGAACAAAGAAGGAAATTTGGTCTCAACCTCCTAGATTTATCAGGAGTTTTCCTTCTCTGGCAGACAGTTAAATCTTTCTTACTTCTGCTTTCTGCATTCTGAAAAATGCAGCGAACTTTCACGCTCCGGCTCGATTGGCCATTTCCACAACTTTACCGAATGTTGCCGGGTCAATGATGGCCATTTGTGCCAGCATTTTGCGGTTGATTTCGATGTTGGCTTTCTTCATGTTGCCGATCAGTCTGCTGTAGCTCGTGCCGTGCTGGCGCGATGCGGCATTGATCCGAGCAATCCACAGGCGGCGGAAATCGCGTTTGCGTTTTTTGCGATCGCGATAACCGTTACGCAGGGCTTGCATCACCCGTTGGTTAGCTGTGCGGAACTGTTTCGACTGTGAGCCTCGGAAACCCTTGGCTAATTTGAGAATTTTTTTGCGGCGCGCTCTGGCGACATTACCGCGTTTTACCCGTGTCATCTTTAATTTCCGTTAAACTTTACAAGTATGGAAGCATTAACCGCACGTTAGCATCGTTGGTTTCGTCGATGACGACCAGCTTAGATAGACGGCTTTTGCGAGCTGAACTTTTGTGCTGTAGCAAGTGGCTTTTGTAAGCTTTACGGCGCACAATTTTACCGCTGCCGGTCGCTCTAAAGCGCTTTGCGGCTGCTTTGCGAGTTTTGAGTTTTGGCATGGACTGGTGTTATTTGGACACAAGGTTCTACCCTATCACGTTTTTGCTACTTTCTGCAAGGTCGATTTGCGGCTTGGGAGTTGGAGAGAGAGTCCGATGGGGAGATTTGGGGGTTGGGAGTTGGGGAGAGGGTCCGATGGGGAGAGAATTTGACAATTTTTTCTATTTAATACCTGTTTCAAAAAAGAATGCAACTGTAGGCCCGTACTCCAAAGCCTGGTAAGCTGTGTTGCATCTAGATTGCCTATGGTATTAGAGAGGGAGAGGGGGTGAAGGGGAGAGGGGGAGAGGATTTGACGATTTTTGATCGGGACTCGAAATATACAATTTAAATGCACAACAGCTTAGTCCTCAGTCATTCCCAATTCTTCAATTCTTTAATCTAAAATGTCAAATGGTATAACCTCACATAGCGGCACCAATGTCATCACCTTGGTTTCTTGCCACTTAGGTTTTAAAATTTTAGTTAACAGCCGATCGCCCTAACCGTCGCGAACCATCCAAACCAACATCCCCAGCAACGGTTCCACCGGGGGTACAGGATAGTCATTGAGGTCAATTGTCAGAGTTTTTGACTCCAACTTCAGAAATCTCCAAACAGTACCGCTGCTGACACTTCCGTAAATTGTGGCGATCGGGATATTGTTAATTTCATTAAACTTTTGAGCCGCCACCATTTGGGCCGCGCACTGTCCCAACCCAACTTTTAAATCAGCTTTTTTCGCTTCAACGATGACAACAGCAGGCGCTTCAATCAATATTTGTTCGGGAGAGCGACTGATTAAAAAATCGCAAACTCCGCTCAATCCTAATTCCGGTTCTACGGTAAAATCTTCTCCCGAAAATAGACTCACTTGCCGTTGCAAAATTTTTCTGACTTCGACTAAAATAGGACTAATAATCAGTTCCGATCGCGCTTTTTCAGAACCAGTAGCTGTAGCCAGGGGCAGTCCTTCAATTAGCGATTCCATCAAATATAAACTAGGAGCGATTGGGTCGGTTTGCGGCAGGAATCGCCCTGCTTCTACTGTGGTTAAGTCAAAATCGCGTTTAGCTTTTCTGAGTGTAAATTCACTGTAGAACATTGAAAAGCACCAATTTTATTGATGTAGCAGTTTATTAAATTTGAAATCAAAATCATGGCATACAGCGATTTTACACTGCGAAAGGTTAAGCAAAGCTTCGGATTGACGGCAGTTGAAGGCGGGCGCTTTTTGCCGGAAGTCGAGCCGATCGCCCCCAGTCCCATTTTAGCAGGTTTGTTGGAAGATACAGTGCCCTGGGCGATCGCAGTAGGAACGGAAAAAGCCAAATCAGAACTAATTATCGCTCCCGCGCTTTTGGAAGTCAAACGGTTGCTGAACCACCAAATCAGCGTATTTTCAGGTACTGATTTCACAGTCGATATCGCGGCGGGATTAAATGGAGTTTGCGGCTTTTTAATCAGCCGGTCTCCCGAACAATTTGAGATAGAAGCACCTGCGGTTGTGCTGGTAGAAGCTAAGCGAGATAACATCAACAGCGGTTTGGGGCAGTGCATCGCTGAAATGGTGGCGGCTCAAAGATTTAATGAAGCCAACAATAACCCAATTCCGACTATTTACGGTTCAGTAACTAGCGGCACTGCTTGGAGATTTATGAAACTCGAAGGGCAAATTGTTACTATTGATGTCAGGGACTATCCGTTTCCGCCTGTCGAGACAATTTTGTCCATGCTTGTCTGGATGGTACGGGAAGGTTGAGAAGAAGTCATTAGTCATTAGTCATTAGTCATTAGTCAGTAGTCATTAGTCAGTAGTCATTAGTCAGTAGTCATTAGTCAGTAGTCATTAGTCAGTAGTCATTAGTCATTAGTCAGTAGTCATTAGTCATTAGTCAGTAGTCATTAGTCAGTAGTCAGCAGTTATTTGCGATCGAAACTAATAATCAGTAATCAATAACCAATGCCCAATTCCCAATGCCCAATTCCCAATTCCCAATTCCCAATGCCCAATGCCCAATTCCCAATTACCAATTCCCAATTAAACAAAAAAATAGGCTAGCCATATTTCACAGCGCCTATCTCAATCAAAATTATAATGGCTCCCCGCAACGCCGTCTTACCTCAGCTTTTGACCTGGTATTCTACCAGGTGGGTACCGTGGCCCGTGCTTAAAGTTTCTGGGTACAAGCCCAGTTTACTGCTGCGCGAACATCTTGATTCCCTAGAGTTAAGAGTTATAGATCAAAAAAACATTATTGGCAGTCACCAACGTCGCAGTAGAACCTTTATTTAATATATACCAACTAACCCGATTTTGGCAAGCTTCGAGCAATTTAACTTGCATACCAGATGGATTCTACGGTTTGAGCGATCGCCAGTGCTGGCGATCGCCCCTGAGCCACCTTGTCCGCGTCGAGTACAACTGTAACGTGACCGAGTTTGCGACCGGGACGCGATACTTTCTTACCATACCAATGTACAAAAGCACCGCTGATTTGTGCCAGTTGTTTTCGTTGGGCTAAATAATCGGACTCAGCCGACTCGTAGCCGAGCAAATTTACCATGACAGCGCCTGCACATTTCAGATCCGAATTGCCTAAAGGCAGTTGACAAACTGCGCGCAAATGCTGTTCAAATTGTGAAGTTTCGCAGGCATCGATGGTAAAATGTCCCGAGTTGTGGGTGCGGGGTGCAATTTCATTGACTAACAGCTTATTGTCGGTGGTTAAAAATAATTCAATGCCGAATACGCCGACAGCTTGCAAACTGTTGAGGAGAGTGCGGGCGATCGCACTAGCTTCTGTTTTCACCTCTAAACTAATATCAGCAGGTGCAATCACCAGGCGGCAAACTTGATTTTGCTGTTGGGTTTCTACGATCGGATAAATCGCAATTTCTCCAGTTGCCGATCGAGCTGCAATTACAGCCAACTCGCGATCGAACGGCACAAACTCTTCCACTAGCAAAGACTGACCCTTGAGCTTAGCACGAATTGACTCAAGACTCCCCCGATCCTTAACAATAAAAGTACCTTGGCCGTCATAACCGTGGCGGCGAACTTTGACGACAAAGGGAAAGTCGATCGGTCCAGCATTCGAGTCTGCTTCAATCTGCACGCTGTCGGAACCAGAAATTGCCGGAAAGTCGATCGCCACCGCCTTAAACAATTCCGGGGGCAAATCCGCGCTGCAATCCCATTCCCAAAACCTCGGAGTTGGCAAACCCAAACCTTGTAAATAACAGCGTTGAACGTACTTATCCAACAAAGGAGAAAGCGACGACAAACTCGGCTGAAATAACACGCCTTGCCGTTCTAGCGGCCGCAAACCATCCAAATCCACAAACTCATTTTCAAAAGTAATAACATCGCAGCCATCCGCCAATTTAGCCGTAGACAAAACATCATCAACAGCCGCCAAAACAGAACCAGCAGCAACAGAAACTGCCGGGTCAGTAGCATGGGGAGTTTGCACTAACAATTCAATACCTAGCGCCCTAGCAGCATCCCCCATCATCGAAGCTAGCTGGCCGCCGCCGACAACGCCCACCCGCTTAAATTTGGCAGACGAACTCGCAGCGGTTTGATTTGATTTCATGTGAGTAAAATTCCGCAGAGTCAACCTGCCTATTTTATCGCTATTTGTCCCCGGATGAACTACAGTAATTGAAGAGTTAAAAGCCAGAAAATAGTTTTAATTGCATCATTAAATCGAGGCAGAACCCAGAAAAATTGGGCGGCTAAAGTCTTTAATTATTGCACGATCTCAGCCGTTGCGAAACAGAGAACGAGCCCCACCCCTCCAGAAAAATGCCACATCTAGCAATTGGCGATCGCCAAGCATGGCATAATTGACAGCACTGCAAAAAGCAGATAGAAAGGTGCAAACACTGAAAATCAGAGATTCAGGGAACAAAATTTATAGGTGAGGATACTGTGAAAGTTTTAGTTGTGGGAAACGGAGGTCGCGAACACGCGATCGCAAAAAAACTGCTAGAATCTACGCGGATTAAACAAGTATTCTGCGTACCGGGCAACGGCGGCACAGCTACCACCAAAGGCTGTCAAAATCTGTCGCTCAACATTGACGACTTCCAAGGCATCGAACGCTTTGTGATGGTCAACAACATCGGATTAGTCATCGTCGGCCCCGAATTGCCGCTATCGCTAGGCATCGCCGACTATTTCCAACAGCGAAAAATGATGATTTTCGGTCCCACCCAAGCCGGCGCCCAAATTGAATCCAGCAAATCCTGGGCCAAAGAATTGATGCTCGAAGCAGGCATCCCAACGCCCAAAGCTGCCGTATTTACAGACGCAGAAGCAGCCAAAGCATACGTTCTGGAACAAGGAACCCCAATAGTCATCAAAGCAGACGGACTCGCATCAGGCAAAGGAGTAACCGTTGCCACCACCGTCAAAATGGCTCACAGCGCCATCAACACAATTTTCCGAGGCGAATTCGGCACCGACAACATCCGAGTCGTCATCGAAGAATTCTTAACAGGTCAAGAAGTCTCGATTCTCGCCCTCACCGACGGCATCACAGTGGAACCGTTGCTGCCGGCCCAAGACCACAAAGCTATCGGCGAAGGCGACAAGGGAGCCAACACCGGCGGTATGGGAGCCTACGCCCCAGCGCCCATTGTCACGCCGGAACTCATGGAAAGGATTCAAGAAGAAATTCTCGAACCCACCCTCGCAGCACTGCAAAAACGCAAAATCGACTACCGGGGTGTACTCTACGCAGGTTTAATGATTACCCCCGAAGGAGAACCCAAAGTCTTAGAATTCAACTGCCGTTTCGGAGACCCGGAAACTCAAGCGGTTTTGTCGCTTCTGGAAACTCCTTTGGAAGATTTGGTGCTGGCGTGCTGTCAGCAGCGTCTCGGTGAATATTCTATTCGCTGGAAGTCGGGGGCTTCTGTGTGCGTAGTTTTGGCTTCTGGGGGCTATCCTGGAAGTTATCAAAAAGGCCAAGTTATTACAGGTATCAAGGAAGCTGAAGCCAAAGGAGCAGAAGTGTTTCACGCCGGCACCCATTTGAAGCAGCAGCAGTTGGTGAGCGACGGCGGCCGGGTTTTGGGCGTCACTGCGACGGGAGAAACTTTGGAACAAGCTATCTCCAAAGCTTATGCAGCAGTTGATTGCATCCAATTTGAAGGCGTCTACTGCCGCCGGGACATCGGCCGCCGAGCGCTGGGCGATAAAAATTAGGAATTGCGCCCTATTTCTGCCATCCGAAAGCGAAGCAATCTCAATGTAGAAATGTAACAATGAAGTTTGGTATCTCTGCGGTGGCGGTAGCGGACAAGTCGCAGCAGAAAATTCGATCGGGAGCCAACTGAATCGATCTTGCTTTTAATATTGAACTGGTGAACTGGTGAAATGCTGGCCATACTAAACAAAATCGGAGAAATTATTGCCCGCTGGTGGTCGGATTTTACCCTCCAGACCCGCCTGATGGCCGGTGCTACCCTCGTAGTGTCGTTAATTATGAGCGGCCTGACATTCTGGGCCGTGAATACTATCCAGCAAGATGCCCGACTTAACGATACTCGCTACGGTCGCGACCTCGGCCTGCTATTGGCGGCAAATGTGGCGCCGCTGATTGCCAAAAACGATCGCTCCGAAGTCGCCCGCTTTTCCCGCCAATTTTACAGCAGCACCTCCAGCGTCCGCTATATGCTTTACGCAGACGAAGCGGGGGATATTTTCCTGGGGATACCCTTTTCGGAATCCGAGGTGCAAACTTCCCTGACGCTGCGCCGCCAGATCAAACTTCCCGATAATTTTCTCGCCGATATTGAGGCGAGAAATTTAACTTCTTTGCCTTTGGTGCGGCAGCATTTGACGCCAGATGGAGAAGTTACCGATGTATTTGTTCCGTTAATTCATGAAGACAAATATTTGGGAGTTTTGGCGATCGGCATTAACCCCAATCCCGCAGCAGTTATCTCTTCAAATCTGACTAGGGATGTCACTTTAGCAGTATTCGTCACAATTTGGGTGATGGTAATTTTGGGGGCTGTATTTAATGCTCTGACAATTACTCAGCCGATCAAACAATTAGTCTTCGGGGTCAAAAACATCGCCAGTGGGGATTTTAAGCAGCGAGTCGATCTGCCTTTAGGGGGAGAATTGGGCGAGTTGATCGGCAGTTTTAACGAGATGGCCGAGAAACTAGAAAGTTATGAAGAACAAAATATTGAAGAGTTGACAGCGGAAAAAGCGAAGTTAGAAACTTTGGTTTCAACTATTGCTGACGGGGCGCTGTTGCTGGACGCAAATTTGCAGGTAATTTTAGTCAATCCGACGGGGAAGCGGATTTTTGGATGGGAAGGCAAAAATGCGATCGGAGCCAATGTTCTGAACATTTTACCTGCAGAAGTGCAGCAGGAGTTGGCCAGACCCCTGCACCAAATAGTGGCGGGCGATCTCGAAGGCGGCGAATTTCGCATCTCGATGAGCGAACCAGTCAACCGTACAATTCGGATTGTTTTAACTACTGTCATTCTGCACAAAGCGCCCGGTGCCGAACCGCTGTGCAGAAGCTGCGTCCGCCACGAGGAAGATACCTGTACCGAGCCGCAACGCCCGGTAGCTGTAGAGTGTACTTTCTACGAGCAAACCTCCAAGCATCAAGGTTCCGGACATTACCGGGAAAGTCTCAAAGGCATTGCAATGACAGTGCAGGACATCACTCGCGAAGTTGAACTCAATGAGGCTAAAAGCAATTTTATCAGCAATGTTTCTCACGAATTGAGAACGCCTTTATTTAATATCAAATCTTTTATCGAGACTCTCCACGAGTACGGAGAAGACCTTCTAGAAAGCGAGCGCAGGGAATTCCTAGAAATTGCCAATCGAGAAACCGATCGACTAACTCGTTTAGTTAACGACGTGTTAGACTTGTCGCGGCTCGAATCCTGCCGAGTTTATCACTTGGACGCTGTTGACCTCCCGCAAGCTGTAGAACAAACCCTGCGGACTTATCAGTTGAATGCTAAGGATAAAGGCATCGAATTAGAGCAACAAGTTGACCCGTATTTGCCACCTGCTTTAGGTCACTACGATTTGCTGCTGCAAGTATTTGCAAATTTAGTAGGAAATGCCTTAAAATTTACGCAACCCGGCGGCAAGGTGGCAATTCGAGCGTATTTGCTAGAGTCGGAGGCGGCTACCCACAAAGACGGCCAATCCGGGAGTCACAACTTGTCACCGAATGTCGGACATTTTCCGCTAGTGCGGGTTGAGATTTCTGATACTGGAATTGGCATAGATCCCGAAGACCAACAAGCAATTTTCGATCGCTTTTTCCGGGTAGAAAACCGAGTACACACTTTAGAAGGAACGGGATTGGGTCTTTCTATTGTCAGAAACATTATTGACAAGCACCACACTAAAATTAATTTAGTTAGCGAAGTTAATGTGGGTACGACTTTCTGGTTCGACTTGGCTGTTTATCAGCCGAAACAAACACTAGAGATGGAAAATTCTTGGCCAGTGCAAGCAACTGTGGAGAGTGAAACAAGTTCGAGTCATGTTAGATCGATTCCGGTCGCACCCGAATGATTGTTTCCCGTGGATGGGGAATCAAGAAGGAAGCATATTAGTTAGATGGGGATTTTTTAACCGCAGATATCAGCAGATGAACGCGGATGGGATTTGATATGTGTTTATCGGCGTTTATCTGCGGTTAAAGCTACATTCCTATTGTTTCCGGTAGATGGGGTTCTAATTACGTCAAGACTTAAGAAAGAGTCTTTTGAGCACGTTCCGATCGCTCTTCTGCAGTATCCATAACATCCGCCATTTTATCGACCATTTCCCCTGGGTAATTTTCCAGTACGCGAGTAGAAAGGGAAATCCGGCCGCGACCTTCATCGAGGTCAACTACCAGTGCTTTCAGGGGTTGACCGGGAGCAAAGAGCTTTCCAAGGTTATCAATGTATTTTTGGCTGACTTGCTTGATGTGCAGCAAACCGCTAACTCCTTCTAAGTCCACAAACACGCCAAAAGGCTTGATGCTGCTGACTTTTCCTTCGACCAACTGACCGATTTGCAAATCCCTGAAGGCGTTCGATTGAGTTGCCATCCTCTGGGAAAGTACGAGTTTTTCTCGCTCCCGATCGACCTCCAAAAAATTCACGCTCAAAGATTGACCTATCAGCGATTCTATGTTATCGCGTTCCACTAAGTGCGATCGGGGAATAAAACCGCGCATTCCCTGAACATCTACAGTCACGCCGCCCTTATTTGCGCCAGAAACCCGCACCTGAAGAACTTTACCGGTTTCCTGCAATTCAATTAAATCTTCCCAAGCTTGCTGAATTTGTAACTGTCGCAGAGACAAGGTAACTTGGCCATCTGCATCTTGTTCGCGGATAATCAAAAAGTCCCGTTCCTCGTCCAGCGGAACCACTTCCGACAAATCCGTTACTGTTCTCAAAGCAGCCTCTTCGATCGGCAAAAAAGCCGAAGACTTGCCGCCGATATCAACATACGCGCCGTTTGAGTCGTACTCGAACACTTTGCCGCGCACTACTTGTCCCTTCTGGAACTCGTAATTGTGCTGTTCGAGGGCTTTAGCAAAATCATCCATTGAAAAGGATGCTTTTGCGCTTTGAGAACCTGTAGATTTGGAATTCATGTCAGTTTAGTTGTCAGTTGTCAGTAATTTAGTTGTCTGTTGTCAGTAGAAAAATTTTCCCACTCTCCCCATCTTCCCATCTTCCCATCTCGCCATCTCCCTATCTCCCACTCTCTAAGCTGGTTGAAGTTGCTGATGAAATAGCTGCTTCACCTGCTTCCACGAGTCGGCTGCTGCCGTAGCGTCGTAACTGCCGCGGTGGTCGCAGAAGAAGCCGTGATCGGCATTGTAGCGGAAAATTCGGTGAGAAATACTGTGTTTTTGCAATTCGGCGGCGATTTGGTCAACTTGTTCTGAGGGAATGCTGGGGTCTTGAGTGCCAAAAAAGGCGTAGAGAGTGCCTTTAATGTCTGCTGTGCGGGCGATCGTGGGGGTGCCGCCGCCAGGGGTTAGGGTGGCGATACCGGCGCCGTAGAACGACGCTGTAGCCTTGATTTCGGGCAAAGTAGCGGCGAGGTAGGCGACGTGCCCTCCAAAGCAGAAACCGATGCAGCCAAAACCTTGTTGTTTGACAGAGGGTAGAGTTTTGAGGTAATCAATGGTGGCTTGGATATCGCCGAGAAGTTCGGAAGCTGTGGTTTTTTCTTTGTATTCTCTGCCGATTTTGATGGCTTCGGGTGTGTAGCCGGTTTCAAAGCCGGGGGCTTGACGTTGGTAAATGGCTGGGGCGATCGCCACATATCCTTCTTTTGCTATTCTTTCTGTAACTTCGCGGATGTGCGAGTTGACGCCAAAGATTTCTTGAATCACAATAACTGCGGGAAATTGCCCGGATGCTGCGGGTTGAGCTAGGTAAGCGGCGATTTGCAAATCTCCGTTGGGAACTGTGACGTTAGCTGTGCGAATTTCTGAGTTGGTCATAGCGATTTTTGCTCTAGAGCAATTCTATTTCATTTGTGAATGAGATTTTTTTGAACGAACCGCGAAGACGCGAAGAACACGAAGGAAGAAAGGAGAAGTTTTTTATAGAGACTGTTGGCATTATACCAATATTTTTAGTTCAACCTGCCCCTAGAAGTAGGTTTTTTTGCTAAAGATTCTCTTCTCTTCGCGTCCTTCGTGTCTTCGCGGTTCGTTCAAAAAAATCTCTATTAGTAACTAATCCCAAATTTACCATATCGCATTACCTGGAAATCTCTGTTTTAAAATAGGCATTACCGGACAGGGTTTTTGCTCCTGCAAATTCTCCGGTTTGTTCCAACTAAAAGGCCCTTTCTTTTCCGCCGACATCCACAGTAAACTTTTTGCTCGCGTCATCGCCACGTACAGCAATCTAAACTCTTCTGCTTTTTTTAAATAATCTGCTTGTTCCCAGGCTTCGCCCAGATTTGGTAAAGGATATTTTTCGTGCAAACTCGCTCTAATTTGCGCTCTCGCTACCTCGGATAATGTGAAATCTCCTAAGAATCTAGCTTGCGGCATAACTCGCAAATTTCCGGGGATGGTTTGTTCGTGCAAAAAGGGGATAAAAACGCAATCCCAATCTAATCCTTTGGCTTTGTGCATGGTAATAATTGTGAGTTGACCTTTGCTGGTGTAGCGTTCTTCTATTTTGTCGTCTGCATCGACAGGTTCAAATCTTTCGGAACTGACTATTTCGCTGATTACACCCAAAATATTGCTCATTGAATTGTTGCCGGCTGTTTGGATTGCTACTCGTTCTGCTAATTTGTCGGCGGTGGCTAATTCTGTTTGATCGTATTGCAGCGCTAAGGCTAAAAATGATATGATTTGGTAGGGTGGCAGTTCTAAGCGAGCTTCCAGCAAACTGCAGCAAAAATAGCGGCATTTGCGAACTGGTTCTGACTGCTGCGGGTCGAGCGGGCCTGGGTAAAGAAATTGCTCTGGGCTGGTGGCAAAAGCATTGTAGTCTTGTTTGGGGATGAGTTGCCGATCGCTCAAAATCTTTAATGCTGCTTTCAGGTAGTCGGGAGAGTGCGGGCGATCGAGAAATTGCAGCAGTGTTAAGATTTCCCAAGGTACTTGAGAATGTCGGTCGCGCTCTCCCACATCCTCAATTTTAATCCCGTATTTGCGCAAATCAAAGCTTAATCCGTTTTTTTGAGGATTTTCCAGCACTTCTTTGATAAACTTGCCTTGTTTGTTTTCTCGCACCAAAACAGCCATCGATTTAAGATTTTCTAACGGCAACTTTTGGCGATTTTCCCCATCGCTCGCTTCACCCCCAGCCTCGATATTCTTCTCATTGCTTCCCCATTCAAAATCGGCTGGTAAAAATTTCTCAACTAACTCAATTACCCGCTTGCCAATTAACTCAACTGTCTGGTAAATATCGCGGGGAGTATACAATTCTAAGCCTCGACCTAGGGGGGCGGGATTTGCATTTTGCTGGGGGTCATCGCTGGGTACTGGCTTAATAGTTTGGTCGCGAAAAGGTTTTTCTATTTTGGCTAATTCCAAGCCATTTACCCATTGCAACATAAAGTTAGCTGCATCGATTATCACCTTGGTGCTGCGACCTGCACCGTCCATTGTCGCTAACTTATTCTTGATTTCGCACTCATCACAAAATTTGTTAAAATAAATGGGATCTGCCGGAGTAAAAGTAGAATTAATCGCTTGATTTGGGTCGCCAACTCTGATAAAATTGGGAGGTGAGTTAGGACGCTCTGGATCGATCGCCAATGTTTCCAAAAGCTGAGTCTGCAAAGGTGTGGAATCCTGGGCTTCGTCCTCAAAAACGGCAAATACTTGCTTTTGCTCGATCGCCCTCGCCTTCGGATTTTCCAACACGCGCAAAGCTGCTAAAATCATCTCGTCGTAATCGATGAATTCCCGGCTCCTCAACAAAGCCTGATATTTTTGATATAAACCCCCAGCTACCGCTAAAATTTCATAACCGTCCCCAGAATTAACAGTGCTCATCTCTAACAACTGTTCGGGAAACAAACCAGAAGATTTCGCTTCGTGAATCACAGTTTTAGCTAACTGTGGCAAAATCTCGGTTCGCAAAACTGATTGTCGCCGCAGTCTCTCGGTTTCCTCTCCGTCGAATTGCTGTCCTTCCAACAAAACTTGATATCTGCGGGGATTTTCGGCTATCCAAAGTTCTACACAAGTGCGAATTAATCGGTGACTTTGAGTCGGAGTGACTAAAGTCGAATTTTCTAAATTTAAACCCGACAAATCGGGATGGCGCATCGCAATATTTAAAGCTAAACCGTGCAAAGTGTGCACGGCAAAACCACCTTGAGATAAAGATAATTCTGCTAACCTTTCTCTGATTTTAGCTTTAATATTTGCAGCAGCCGATCGCGTAAATGTCACGACAATTAACTGGCGGCGGTTGTGAAGCTGGTTGCGGGCGATCGCAATTGCCGACGCAGCAGCCATTCCCGTAGACTTCCCGGCCCCGGGAACCGCTGAAACAGCAAGGGGGCCGCCTTTCCAGTCCGCCATGTCCTGCTGCCCCGCACGCAAGGCTTTGCGAATTCGATCGCAAGCTTGTTCTCGCAAAACGACCGCAGCCGCTGAGTTTGAAAGCGCTGAGGCGGCCTCGGGGCGATCGATAGCCGCGATCGATCGCATAAAATCACTATCAAATTCATCTGTCATTCGATTTTAGATTTTAGATTTTAGATTTTAGATTTTAGATTTGAAAAATATTTGTCGCCATCAGCCTTTTTAAACGGTATCAGAAACCGAGTTGCTTTAGTTGCGATCGATCGATTTTAGATTTTAGATTTTAGATTTTAGATTGAATAAAGCGACCTCGCTCATAAATCCGGGGGCTGGCGATGGGAACCGAGGAGCTTTTTTCTCGCTCCACGGATGAATCCATCGATTTTAGATTTTAGATTTTAGATTGAATAAAGCGACCTCGCTCATAAATCCGGGGGCTGGCTCGCGGGAGCGAGGAGCTTTTTTCTCGCTCCACGGATGAATTCGGGGACTTGTGACCAAATTGTTTTCGGTCATCACACCGATATTTATTGGCTTTCATCTGCGTTCGGAAGCGTTTATCTGCGGTTAAAAATCCCAAAGTATTCAACCTCTACCGTTTCCATTTCGGTATCGGCTAAACTAACGCTATCTATTCGAGCTTAAATTAAAATCCGCCTAAAATTCAATACCCAAAGCTTTTTTACAGGACAAACCCTCAATGAAAACTCACCTCAAAACCAATCCCTCGCCGCACAAGCCAAACCCAAACCAAACCAACAGCAGCACAACTCGCTTTGCTGTGGTGGCATTCTTAACTTTATCTTCAGCCATTGCTTTGCCAAGCTGCGGAGAGCCACCGCCCAACGCTACACGCAGCGAAGCTTTACCCAGCTTAGCTTCACCCAGCAGCCGTCAAAACCAACTTGCCGCATCGGCTCCACAATCGGCACCCGCACCCGAGCCAGCAGCCGGAGGGTCAAAAACTGCTGCTGTACCAAAAAAAGCAGCAGAAACTCCGGCAACCCGTCCCCAACTGATTAAAAAAGCCGAACTCAGTGTAGTTGTCAAATCTATTGACGCCACCACTAAATCTGTTACTAATATTGTCGAAAAACAGCAAGGCGATATCTTGGGTTTCCAAAATCAAAAGCCTCCGGATTCCAGTGTCCGCCAAACGGCGTCTGTGGAGATTCGCGTGCCTCAAGAACGGTTAGAAACTACTTTAGAGGCTTTGGCAAAACTCGGAACTGTAGAGAACCGTTCTCTGACGGCTGAGGATGTTACCGAGCAATTAGTTGACAGCGAGGCTAGACTGCGGAACCTCCGCAAATCGGAAGAAATGGTGTTAAAAATTATGGAGCGATCGGGTTCTGTAGGCGATGTGCTCAAAGCTTCTCAAGAGTTGAGCAACATTCGGGAGTCGATCGAACGCATTGACGCTCAGTTAAAAAGTTTGCGAAATCAAGTAGCCTATTCGACTATTAGCTTAACTCTACAAGCGGCAGTATCGGCTCAACAAACTCCCGAACCTTCTCTAGGTTTGCGGGTGCAGGAAACTTGGGGGAAAGCGACTCATTCTGTGGGTGAATTAACGCTCGGTTTGTTTGGTTTGGGTATTTGGCTGTTGGCTTACAGTCCTTATTTTCTGTTAATTGCGGCTGCGGTTTTCGGCTTTAATCGGTTTAAGAAACAGCAGTCTGTTACGAAAATTCAAGAACCGAAACCGCCCGCTGCAAATTAGTCATATCGATTCCGGTTGCACCGTCCGTCATTGTTGACTGTTGACTGTTGACTAATGACTAATGACTAATGACTAATGACTAATGACTAATGACTAATGACTAATGACTAATGACTAATGACTAATCGTCTATTTGCCATCCATCTTTGGTATAATCTTCATCAACAATCTTTTTGGGCCGCATCACCAGCACAACTCGCCCCAAAATAGGAATATGTGGGGATTGTTCAAACCAGTACAATTCTAAATTGCCCGCGTTATCGGCGAGGAAATAACTCTCAGGATCCCACTGTCTTTGGGCTCGATCGGCAATAATCAAAACTTCTTCAACTTTGCCTTGCAGCGGTACCGGCAATCTATCGCTCATTTCCAAAACCGCCACCGGATCTTCAGCGTTCAAAATTACCTGCCATCCGGGAATCGCCACCCAAGCTCCGGCTCCGGAAAATTTTACCATTCGGAATGGCTCGATTTCCTCCGGCAAAGGCACTGCCAGCAAATCTGTCGTAGAGAGTGGCAATTTGCCCACAACGGGGACAACTCGGGGCAATTGTTCCTCAGAATCGAGCCGGTAGACAGGCAAGCGGGGCGATTCCCGTCTGGCAACTACGGTAAAATCGACGAGCAACTGCTCGATTTGCGCCCTAGCGGTTTGGCTGCTAGCTAATTTTAAACCGCGAGCAATTAAGCGCGATCGCTCTTGCAAATCGCTTTTCTGTCTCGCCAATTGCCAGCATTGGTAAGCCATAGCATCCCCGGGAGTGTCTGTGAACCCTTGGGGGAGACTCCCGAAGTGCGAAAACTCCTTGATCGCTTTAGCAACTTGGCGAGCATCGTCAACATCCAAATTATGGGTTAGCATCAAAGCGGCCGCCCCGGCCCGCTCTACCTGAGAGAGAATCCGAAACTCGTATAAGATATCACTACCTTTGGTCAGGAAGTGCGATCGAACCAACTCTGAAGCCCCAGCATTTACCATGCTCGTGTAGACTTGGGCTGCGACGCTCACTTGATTTTGCTGAATTGGCTCAAAACCTGTTTCTTCAAAAATTCTTTGAGAGTTGTAGCCAGCTTTTACCAGTGCAGTGCAGGCGTGTCCCCACTCTACCCAAGTGCCTTCTTTTCGGCGGAGCGATCGAATTAACTTTTCGGCATCCACAGCATTGGTGGAGGGTGCAGATGCAGGAGGAGATGAATCTTGCGGTGTATCAGTCATAATTGAATCAAAAACCAGCGCTAAGTTATGTGTGATTGGATACCGGCAAGGCTCGTGTCGCGGCAGAGCGATAGATTGAGAGTAAGTGAGTTATGAGACTATTGTTACAGAATAGTTGCTCGCCTAAATTTACAAAGGGGAGTTTATCGTATTGTTATGTATAATGCCATTCCAGAGCTAGATCAAATTAAACGCCAGCTCATGACCCTACACCGACCGAAAAAGCCCAAAATGCTGGTAGTAGACGACGAACCAGACAATCTGGATTTACTCTACCGCACTTTCCGACGAGATTTTAACGTGTTCAAAGCTGAGAGCGGAATTCGCGCCTTGGAAGTCCTCGGCATCGAAGGCGAGGTTGCCGTGATCATTTCCGACCAGCGGATGCCAGAAATGAAGGGAACCGAGTTTCTGAGCAAAACCGTGCCACAGTTTCCGAATACGGTCAGAATTATTTTGACTGGTTTTACGGACATTGAAGACTTGGTGGATGCCATTAACTCAGGACAGGTTTACAAGTATATCACCAAGCCTTGGGACCCAAACGAATTGAAAATGGTGGTGCAAAAGGCGGCCGAGACTTATGAAGTTCTCAAGCAGCGGACTGAGGAATTGGAACGCGCCCAAAATCAAATACAACTGTTAGCAACCATCATGCAAACGGCTGTGGATTATCCGAGTTTGGAAGCAAGTTTACAGCCAATTGCTACTGCTATAAGCGATAATTTTTTGGCTGATGCTTGCATTTTGCAACTGGTGGAAGGAACTGTTTTAATGCCAGTCCAAGGCAGTCACACCACCAGCCAAACTGTGGAAAATTGGCTGGCAGATGACCCTCTGGCTCGAGAGGCAATCGCCTCTCAAACTATTCAGGGTGCTGTGAATATTGCGAACGACACAGCCCTAGCGAGCGTGCCGCACTATCAGAAATCAGGCATTCAAGCTCACCTGAGCGTCCCGGTGATTCACAAAGGTCGATCGATCGCCCTGATTTCCATCCAGTGGAAGCAGCCTTGTTCCCTGCGCCCCGACGAACTCACAACAGTTCACCTCGCCGCTCAAGAAGTTGCTTTGGTATTGACGAGTTTTCAGGGTAATTAGTCATCAGTCATTAGTCCTTAGTCATCAGTCATCAGTCATTAGTCCTTAGTCATTAGTCCTTAGTCATTAGTCCTTAGTCCTTAGTCCTTAGTCGGCTTTGTGTCTTGAGTCGAAAAGGATAGCAAACCAATGATTAAAGACAAAATAGCACCGATAGCTAATAAATAAAAAAGCATTAATGACTGGCGACAGCATGACATGAAGGGACGGATTAATTATTAGTTCCGGCTGACATTTTCCCGAATTACCAATTACTTTTTCCCCAATCACCAATTACCAATGACAAATGAGTAATGACTAATAACGCCGAACAAATTAAAACTATATTTAATCGCATTGCACCAGTTTACAACCAATTGAACGACTGGTTGAGCTTTGGGCAGCACCGAATTTGGAAGCTTATGGCGGTGAAATGGAGCAGTGCCGGCCCCGGAAATACTTGTTTAGACTTGTGCTGCGGCAGCGGGGATCTAGCTTTGCTGCTGGCAAAACAAGCAGGGCTTACCGGTTGCGTATTTGGAGTAGATTTTTCTGCCGAACAATTAGCCGTTGCGGCCAGGCGCGCGAGACCTTTTCTCACCCCTGCAAGTCCCATTTCCTGGGTAGAAGCTGACGCCCTACACTTGCCTTTTGCCGACAATTACTTCGACTGCGCCACAATGGGTTACGGGCTGCGCAACGTGACAGACATCCCCCGCAGTCTTCAGGAATTGCACCGCGTGCTCAAACCCGGTGCAAAAGCAGCTATTCTCGACCTCCACCGCCCCAGCAATTCCCTAATGCGGAGCTTTCAGCAGTTTTATCTCGACACTCTCGTAGTGCCCATTGCTCAGCAATTTGGCATGACTCAAGAATATGCCTACATTAATCCTAGTTTAGAAAAATTCCCGATCGGTCAGGAGCAAGTCGCGATCGCCCACAAAGCCGGATTTGCCGCCGCCACCCACTATCCTATTGCTGGAGCTATGATGGGAGTATTGGTACTGGCCAAATGAATTGAAAATTAAAAATGTTTGCAGTCTAAATCAGCTATCTAACAGTAGGGTACACCTAGGAGTGCGCGCACCTTACTAAAAATGCTGGTATTCTCAATCATTACTCTAAGTGTAGGGTGCACCGCTGGCGTGCGTACCTGACTAAAAATCCTGGCAGTTTAAATGATCCGTCTAACAGTATGGTGCAATACTCCGTGTGCACCTTACCCTATTTTTAATCCCTTATGAATCCGTCTGACATTTGGCTGTTGGTTGCCCCACCTGTAGTGGGAGGAATTATTGGCTATTTCACTAACGATATAGCTATCAAAATGCTGTTCCGCCCCTATCGAGCTATTTACATCAAAGGGCGGCAGTTGCCTTTCACTCCAGGCTTGATCCCCCGCAACCAAGAGCGCTTGGCAAAGCGAATTTCCGACACAATTATGGGTTCGCTGCTGACGCCAGAGGAGCTGCAAAACTTAGCGCGCCGCCTCCTGCAAACCGAGCGGATGCAGTCCGTGATTCTCTGGCTGTTGCAGTTGGCGCTGGATCAGGTAAAAGAAGACGCAGAGCAAAAAACCGCTAAAATTCTCGCTAACATTCTGCGAGATTTGCTGGGAGAATCTGTACCCAGAATTCTCAAAGTTTTGGCGCGCCGGGAAGATTTTTTAGAAGCTCAGCTCAATCAAATTTTTGACCAAGTTTTGCTGGAGCTTCAGCTAACAGAATCTCAGTCGGCTCAGCTTGCTGATTGGTTGTTGCAGGTAGTAATACCCCCGGAAGTGCTGCGGCAGGCTTTAATAGACTTTTTGACCGATCGCAATATTTCGATCATCGATGAAGGGTTTCGAGAAAAAAGCAGCGGCACTTATTGGGTAGTAGCAAATTTGTTTGGTTTGCGCAACACTTTAACTCGGCTGCGGACTTTTTGTCTGGATGACAGAGAAGCGACAAATCAGCGCTTAGCAGAGTTAACTATTTCTTTGGGAATTCGCGGGCGAATTCAGGAATGGCTGCAAAATTTGTCGATGCAAAATTTACCTGTTTCGACAGTCAGACAGTTGCGAAAAACTATGCGCGACAGCGTTCGCAGCTACGTTCAGCAGCGGGGTACAGACGTACTTGAGGGGTTGAGCAAATCTATTGACTGGGAAAATATTTCGCGGTTGCTTCTGAAGCGATTGCAAACTTCAGCGGTGATGAGCGCTTCCCTGGGAATTGTCAGCCAAGAACTGGCTTTGGTTTTAGAGCGCTATCTAGAGCGGGATTTAGAAAATATTGTAGCTCAGGCTATCCCGATTTTGAATATTGACCAGGTGATTGTCGATCGAGTAAAAGGTACTTCTCCTGAAGAGTTGGAGTTAGCAATTCAGGGAATTGTCCAAAGCGAATTGCAGGGAATTGTAAATTTAGGAGGCATTTTGGGTGTTTTTGTCGGCTGTTTGCAGACAGTTGTGGTTTGGATTCAGCGGTGAATTTATTTCGACAGTTGTGAGCTATTTGTTTTGACACTCCTGGGCCTGAAGGCGTAAGGATTCTTAGATCGTAGATCGGACTTAAATTAAGAGCGTTTGGGCGCCTAACCCAGAGATCCAGTCTCCCTAAGCGTTTACGATCTCTAAGATCGAAGTTCCGACGTGCCCCGTCGTACCTATCCCGCGATTCAGGATATTAATTGCGGCATTACGATCTCTATCCATCTGGCATCCACATTTACAAATATGGGTTCGGGTGGATAGAGATTTTTTAACGACTTCCCCACAATTACTGCATTCTTGACTGGTGTAAGCAGGGTTCACCGCAATGGTAATCCGACCAAACACTTTTCCAAAATATTCTAAGAACACTCTGAACTGGTGCCAAGAAGCATCGCTAATTGATTTTACCAAGCAGTGATTTTTAACCATGTTGGACACTCTCAAATCGACCTAAACCACTACATCGTTTGATGTGATTGCGCACCTTGCCAACTTGATAGCATTGTGCAATACGGCTGTCTACTTATTTTGAGATGTCGCTTACCTAAAATCACTCTAGCTTTCTGGCGATTTGACCCACCTTTTACCTTCCTGCTTACAAGACGTTGGGCACGTTTTAGCTGTGCTTCACCTCTACGCAGAAACTTAGGATTGGGAGCTATTTCGCCATTTGAATCAGTGTAAAACTCTTTCAGCCCGACATCCAATCCAACTGTTTTGCCTGTCATTACAACCGTTTCTACTCGCTCTACTGACACGCAAAACTGAATATAAAATCCATCTGCACGCTTGACTAGCCGCACCCGCTTGATTTGACTCGGAGCGTAAAAGCCTAACTCACGAGTGCCTTTCATTTTCACTCGCCCAATTCCGCACTTGTCGGTAAAGCTGATTGATTTTCTATCTTCTGAAAGCTTCCAAGAATTGGTTTTGTACTCAACATAACGACTATTTTTTTGGAACTTCGGAAACCCGACTTTTTTACCTTTGATTCCTTTTTTGACGTTTTCATTGAAGCGAGAAATACTAGCCTATGCTCTTTCTGCACTAGCTTGTCGAGCCATCGCGCCTAACTTGTTCGCATTCGTCAAATTCTTTAGCCCAAATCGCACAATACTTAGAAAGAGCGAACCATGATTTAGCTCCACCATACCATCAATCCAAAGCCGGATCGATTTGTTGCGAATGAATTGACAAATTCTAATCGCTTCATCGATTGCCTGGAACTGATCTGGTTTTGCGTAAGCCTTGAATTCGAGGGTGAGCATCTTGTTTTCCTTCTGTACGCCTGTGAGAACTCGTTTATCATAGGAATGGTTGGTTTTATCCAACCAAAAACATGGAGAAAGTCCCCCTAGAAGGGGGAGGCTCTAACCCCATTTTTCTGGTAATCTAATATTCAATCTCTTCGGCGCACTCAGTACCAAATACCCAGTCTTTCGGCTGTATTTACCCCGTCAGCAAAAATAATTTTGGTAGAAACCGGGTTTTTGTCGCCCAATCCTAATTTACCTATTTCCTAAATCTATGCCAGCCCCAAATTCGGACGATCGCACATACATCCCAAAAAACCCCCGCAACCTCAGCCGCCAACAATACGAGCGTTTAACCGCAGAAATGGCCGCTCCCTACCGGCCTATGCGACAGTTTGTCTACGTAGCTTGCGGCGCTTCCGGCTTTATCGGCGGCTTGGTTTTCCTCGCTAAAATTGCCTCTGGCCGCGAAATAGGTTCTGCTTTGCCCAATTTTGCCCTCCAAGTCGGAGTGGTGGCTCTGATGGTCTTCCTGTTTCGCTGGGAGCAGCGCGCCGAGCGCCGAGCCCCGAAGGGGAAGTAACAAAAATTTACAAATCGAGACAAAAATCTATCTGAGGCAAAGAAAAGTTAGAAATATAAAGAAATTATAACGAAATCCTGGTTTGCGATCGATCCCTGTCATAATCAAAGAGTGGGTTCAATTGGGGTCAGCAAATTTAAAGACCCTAATCATAAACCGCTTGTAATTCGTTCAATTGGGGTCAGCCTTCATAAAGACCCTAAATATATAAAATAAATTTAAGCCCAGCGCCAGCCTTCACTAATAGAAGAGCTGGCGTTCGGCATTTTGCTAGGAGCGGGAGATTGGTAGAGATGTGTCACAGTCAAATTAGAAAAAGATGTTGGGAGATTTTACTATGAGCCGATCATTTTTCAAAGGGCAATGGACCTTATTTTTAGCAGCAGGCGCGGGAATTGTATTTTACAGCAGTGCTGCGGCGGCTGCCGAAAAGGTAGTGCTCAAATACAGTGCGATCCGAATGACTTTACCAGTCAGCGAATTAGAAATTTTTGCAGAAACTGGGAAAATGTCGCCGGGGTTAGAAATGCTGCTGGGAAAGGCAAAGAAAGACCCGGAAGCGGTTCGCAGCAGTCTGACGAGACCGGTGAAAGTCAGTCAAAGCTTTTTGGATCGGACGCTCAAGAGTAAGGTTGGGGAAATAATTCTCGATGAAGTGGGTCAGGTAATTCGCACTCCTTCTGGGAATGCAAATCGAGAAGCTTTGCGCGACGCCTTGGTGCTGTCTGCCACTAATGATAACGAGATTACGCTGCTGGAAGCGATGAAGAATTATCCGACTCCAGAAGTTTACGTTGAGGGCGATCGTTTAGTTGAAGCTTACGGCAAACTTGTAGCTTTGTCAGAACAATTGGGCGGCGTTTCAGAACGGCTGCAAGACATTTTGAACAAGATTCGCCTGCCTAGATTGTAGCGGATTGTGTCAAGGAGGGTTGATTCGTGCGATCGCACTTGGGTTGCTGAACCTGCATCAATTACAGGGGAGTCACCTTTTAGTTGTGCAAAATTTGCCTAATTTTGACACCTGTTTAAAAAAAGAATGCAACCGCAGACAAGCTCCAAACCTGACGGTAATCACTCATTCCCAAATCTCAAATCTCAAATCCTATAACTTGGCTGTAAAATCTATGTCGGGATAGATGTTACACAGTTTACAAAAAATTGAGAGGGAGTATCCGTATTATTACTGAGAAAAGAAGTTGAACCAAAAAATGCGGGCAAGAGCTTGTGTATCCCCCATCAACTAAAATACGATCGGGTGGGCATTGCAGATTATCTATCTTAAGATAGAGAAACGCAGTCAGAGTCAGGCGCTTGCGGAAAAACGGCTGGTCATTAGTAAGCTCGTGCTATAACAAATGCCATTGCGCAACGCATTCCTCAAAACTCTTGAGGAAAAAAAATTGAAAAAAAAAGGTGAGAGACTGTATTAATTAACAGCACCTCAAATCCCAATAAAATCTTATTTTTTAGGGGCCTACACCTTCACTCGATCGACTCTATTTACCGGGTAACACTGGCAATATGAACAAAAATCCTATAGCGATCGCAAATGATTTGTAAATCCTCGAACGTATATAATGAGGGATGTAAATCTAAGTAGGAGTTAAAATGATCCGAGAGAAATCCTCAGACAAATTTAGAGAAGATGAAGCCCAAGGTTTATTAGAACTCGAAAATTTTATTGCCGGCAATCCCGACCCAAGAGAACTAAAAAGAGCTGTCTTCAGTTCGGATGCTAATTGAAGGGATCTGTCGCGAAACTATTCAAACAATTTTGGGAGTATCATCTCCATTTATCAGTAAGTGGAAAATCAATTATGCGTTGTATGGAATTGAAGGATTGCTCTTAAATCATCAAGGCTCGCAGGGACAGCTTAAGCCAGAAGAACGGGAGGAAATTGTCCAATGGTTAACCAATAAAAACCAGTGGGATATATCTGCTGTTGCTAATTATATAGCAGAGCGATATCAGATTGAATTTAAATCTCAAACCAGCTACTATC
>NZ_JAUBTO010000095.1:0-19449 GCF_036702495.1 Microcoleus sp. C2D2
GTCCCGCCCGTCCAAAAAGGACGGGCGGGACGCCCATCCCACAAACTTGTGGAAGTTATTTAATTATCATTCCTAAGTGAGAGTCCCGACGGCGAAATATATTCCGGCCCTGGAATTCGCGCTGTCGATAGCGTTTTGCGGGGAATGCGGCAGCCGGATTTTCCCGAAAAACTGCTGATTGCAGCGGGAGAAACCGCATTGTTGATGAATCGCCCTATTCCCGTGCGGGGTCTGGAAAAGCCGATAAATGGTCGTTCTACCTTTGTGCGGCTCAAAAGTAGCGGCAAGGTTTATGCGGCTACTTTGGCAATGTATGCACCTGAAAATGCTGATGGGGGCGATCCTCTTCGAGGGCTGCGCGATCGCGCGCCAACTCTGGAAGAATGGCAGCAATTGCTGAATAATGGCGGTTTGGCAGGCCCCCGCGACAAAACCCCGACACCCCCCGACGCGACTTCGGGAAGCCTGATTTACGGCCGCGTGGCAGGGGTGCAGCAAGGTTCTGGATGGGAAGCGGAATTAGTCGATCGCAATGCTAAAAATCTGGCAATTCCCCAGACTGGAAAAGCGATATCCTATGCGATCTCTACCTTGCGCGGGGGTACTTTGGGAACCCAACAAGTGCAAGCCGGAAAAATGCTGGCGCGCTATCGGGACACTGCTTACGAAGCCCACGGCAATTACGGCGTACACTACAATCTGATTGTGCCGCTGCATAACACGGAGGGAAAACCGCAAACGGTAGGGGTGAGTTTGGAAACGCCTTTAAAAGAAGATCGACTCTCAAAAAATGGATTGCGATTTCGCCAACCTCCCCTAGATTTTCCCTATTTTCGAGGTACTGTGCGGCTGCGCTACCAAGATGATGGAGGTTACGATGTAACTCGCTACGTACATTTGTGGCACCGTGTCGGTCAAGTTGTCGAACCGATGGTAAAGTTGAGGTTAGCTGCGACAGAAACGCGATCGGTAAAAGTTGATTTTATTTATCCTCCCGATTCCACGCCGCCGCAAGTATTGACAGTGAGAACTTTGGAATAGTTGATTTACTGAGATCTTGCACCATTGTCAATAATTCTTTTTTGAACAGGCAAGATGCCTGTGAAGCGAAGAGTAGATTTTCTCGCTTCACAGGCATCTTGCCTGTTCAGCCAGAATAGTGCAAGATGTGAGTTTATTTATTTCAGTCACTACCAGACCAAAAAAATATGTGATTTAATTTCTACATTAGTATGTAGGTGACAATATGTCTTCTTCACAACCCCCGTCAGGGGAAAGAAACCCTCTAGGATTTGATGAATTGATTGCGATCTTGGTTGCCTTCGGCACGATCGGAGCAATTTTCTTTTGGGTGACAGGTAAAAATCCCGATCGATTCAATGCCAGAAATTGGCAATTTCCAGCCGTTTTCTCTCAACCTGCTGTGACGCCCGCGAGCCCGGGAATATTAACACCTGCGTCGCCCAATTCGGATTTGCGATCGCCCGCTACAACCCCCGTTCCCTCAGGACAGGATGTCACACCTGTGGCACCTTTAGGACCGATTTTACGCCAAAATCCTCCGGTGGGTGTGCTCGTTGTTCCTCCCGAGCCAGTTGGGCGATTGACTCCCACTCCAACAACGACCAAACCCAAAGCAGGTAAAGCCAAAGTTGGGCCTGTTATATTATCCGATGTTCCTGACAAATATTGGGCGCGTCCGTTCATTGTAGCTTTAGTCGATCGGAAAATCTTTACTGATTTAACCGACAGCAAATTTCGTCCCGACGAACCGATGACGCGAGCCGAAGTAGCGCGTTTAATTCAGCGAATGTCCGACGACAAAGAGCCGATCCGAAAACCAATTGATTTTAAAGACGTAACAGACAAGAGTCCTGTAGCTCCTGCGATCGACCACACCGTCAAAACTGGATATCTTAAAGGATACCCAAACAATGAGTTCCGTCCCGACAAAAATATTCCCCGTGTCGAAGTCCTCCTAGCATTGGCGAGCGGTTTAAACCTGAAACGGTCAGCGAAAGCAAGCAAAACTTTACAGATTTATACAGACAGGACAAAAGTGCCGAAATGGGCAGTTGACAAAGTAGCAGCAGCCACGGAAGCTGGCATTGTTGTCAACCACCCGAAGCGCACACTTTTGCAGCCTAATAGAGCAGCAACTCGCGCTGAAGTAGCAGCCATGATTTACCAAGCTATGGCCAAAAAAGGTCAAGTACCTGCTAAAGCTTCTGAGTATGTTGTGAAGCCTTCAAAGTTGTCCAAATAGTATTTTCACCCCTGATGTAGGGTGCGCACTGGGCACTGGGCCCTGTCTGGCAATGCGCACCCTACAAACTTAACTAGGAACCAGCTAGATTAATCTTGAAACACCATAATGCTGCCCGAATAGCAAGCTACCCAAACCTGGTTAGTTTCCGGATCGTAAGTAATTCCAATCGGACTTGAATTAACCTTCACTTTTTGCAGCACTTTCATATCGCTCGTCCTAACTTTGCTAACAGTATTCGAGAAATAGTTGACCACATAAAGCAGTTTTCCATCATCAGAAATCGTCATGCTGCGAGGTGCTTTTCCCGTCAAAACTTTCTTCGCCACTTCACCAGTTTTTAGGTCAATTTTTGCAACATTTCCTTCACCGTTTAAAGTTGCATAAAGATACTTTCCGTTGGGATCTATCGTCAAATGACGCGGGGCATTGCCAATATTTCTCAGCCATTCTAGTGAAAAGTCTATCAGATTCACTTTCGCAATATCGGAAGAACCCATGATAGCAACATAGGCATTTTTTGAGTCGGGAGTGACAACAATACCCCGAGGATATGCACCCAGTTTCACGCGCTCGATTTCGAGATTTTTATTGATATCAATTACGCTCAAATCCCAACTGCACCAATTGCTCGCGAGCGCGAAGCGATTGTCAGGCGAAACAGCATTGAATTTCGGAACAGCACCTACAGGAATTACCTTTTCTATTTTCAAAGTTTGGGTATTGATGCGGTACAGGAAACTTTGGTCGTGTTTTGCCGCTGGAGAACACCTGTCGCTCCCCGGATTCCTAAACCCCGAACCGTACATTTGATAGTTGGATACGTAGGCATATTTGCCGTCAGTTGAAAAAGCAGCTTCTACGGGAGAGCCTTGATAATTGCCTTTGAATTTAGAAAAGCCGAACTTCGACAAGTTTACTGTATCGGGAATAGTCTTGACTAATTTAAAGTTCCTGTCGTAAACTGTGATTGTGTGGCGATACATCATGTTTTGAGCAAAAAACAAACCCGATCCCGAATAAACTATTGATTTGGGCGAGATGTTGCCGTAAATGGTTTTTTTCAAGGTCATTTTTCCTTGAGTGGTTGCGGGAAGATTTACCCCTTTTTTGGGTGGTAATTCACTTGCTTGTTGCTCGGTAGTTTCTGTTTTAAATGGTGGCAGAGAGGGTTCTTGAAATAGAGGTTCTTGGGGCTGATTTTTAGTTGTATCTTCGAGTTGGTTTGTGTTTTCTGTGGCGGTAGGAGATGGCGAAGGTCGATCGACATTTGGCGATATTTTTCCCGCAGCTTCTATGCTAACCTCTTCCGGCTTACCTTTCAGCGCTGACAAGGTTTGAGGGCCGACAATTCCGTCAACTTTCAGGTTGCTGTCTGCCTGGAACTTTTTCACAGCAGCCCGGGTGAGTGAACCGTAAAATCCTGTAGCCTTACCGCCAAAATATCCTGCTGCTTGCAGAGTTTTCTGGAGTTGGACAACTTCCGGGCCTGAATCGCCTTTTTTGATGGCGAGTGCGGGATTGACTAAATTTAAAATTGTGAGAGCGATCGTAAAGAAAAGTAAAGGAGTAGAGGCTAAATTCAGGTCCATTTTTGAGTTGGTCGATCGAGTTTGACCCCCAGCCGTTTCCCAAGTTTCAGCTAAATGTAGGTAGGCTAGTCCGTCCATAGTTTTTACCGGGTATTTTTGGTGCTATGATACACCAGTTAATACCATTTTAGATTTTAGATTTTAGATTGGAGATGGGGAATGACTGATGCAATATGGGTTTGCAGCACGGGCCTACAGTTGCATTCTTTTTTTAAACTTGTATAACTTTGATTAAAGAGAGAATATTATTATAATCAAACTTAGGGTAAAATGTGCGAGCAGTTTTTAATGGTGTAAGCAAGTAGGAGCGATCGACAATGTTGAGTTGGGAACAAACAACCGCAGAATCAACGACAAAAGAATCCCGCCAGACGCTGCTGTCGGACGGTGACGGGGAACTTTGCCAGCGGGCTTGGGTAGAAATCGATTTAGCAGCTTTAACTCACAATGTAAAACAGCTTAAAAATCTCTTATCTCCCCACACAGAACTGATGGCAGTTGTGAAAGCGGATGCTTACGGGCACGGTGCTGTTGCAGTCAGTCAAACAGCATTGCAAGCAGGTGCTAGTTGGCTGGGAGTGGCGACAATTCCCGAAGGAATAGAATTGCGAGAAGCTGGGATAGAAGCGCCGATTTTGCTGTTGGGGGCAACCAATACAGCCCAACAGGTAAAGGCGATCGCCCATTGGCACTTGCAGCCGACTATTTGTACTGCCAAACAAGCCCTAATTTTTTCTGAAGTTCTCGCTACTCTCAACCAATCTTTGCCAGTTCACGCTAAGTTGGATACGGGAATGTCTCGCTTGGGTACGCCCTGGCAGGAAGCAACAGAATTTGTGCAATTAGTCAAGGGGTTGCCCAATTTAAAATTAGCCAGTATTTACTCTCACTTGGCGACAGCCGACAGTCCAGATCCCGCAGTTATGAGAGAGCAGCACCAGCGGTTTAAACGGGCGATCGAGCAAATTAAAATAGCAGGAATTATCCCCCCTCGCCTCCACTTGGCAAACTCTGCTGCCGCCCTCGCCCAAGCGGATTTGCACTACGATTTAGTGCGAGTCGGTTTAGCTACCTACGGTCTTTATCCAGCTCCTCACTTGCAGTCGATCGCCAATTTGAAGCCGGCAATGCAGGTAAAAGCTAGGGTGACGCAGGTGAAAACAATTGAAGCAGGAACCGGCGTCAGTTACGGCTATCAATTTATAGCTCAGCGGCAGACAAAGATTGCCGTAATTGGTATCGGCTATGCAGATGGTATTCCGCGCAATCTTTCTAATAAAATGCAGGTTTTAGTCAGGGGTCAATTCGTGCCGCAAGTGGGAGCGGTGACGATGGATCAGTTAATGCTGGATGTAACTGAGATTCCCGATTTAGAAGTCGGTGAAGTGGTGACTTTGTTGGGAAAAAATGGGGAAAATCAAATTACGGCTGATGATTGGGCAGTAATTTTAGGAACTATTTCGTGGGAAATTCTCTGCGGTTTTAAACACCGATTGCCCCGTGTAGCAGTGGGAAAAAAATCTGTTGACAGTTGACGGTTGACAGTTGACAGTTGACAGTTGACCGAAAAATTACCAAATACCAAATACCAATTGATATGACAGCGATCGGGACATTTATACTAATAGGCCAAACCTTGTATTCCCAGCTAAATACACAAAGAACACAAGCCTTGGCAGTAGCCCAAGAATTCTCGAAAAAATTCGTAGAATTGGGGTTTAAAATTGTACCTCAACTGCTGTGGGCGATCGGCATTTTGTTAATTACGCGATTTGCGATCGGCGTTGTGGGGCGCGTGACTCGCCGAGCACTGAGTCGCACCGAAGCCACGCTGCGGAAATTCTTAGTTCAAGCTGCTGAAATTACGATTTTGGTAGTGGGAGTAGTCGCCACTTTGAATCAGTTGGGAATTCAAACTACCAGCGTGGTGGCGGTGGTGGGTGCAGCGGGTTTGGCGATAGGTTTGGCGTGGCAAAATACTTTGTCGCACTTTGCTGCTGGGGTAATGTTGATTAGTTTGCGGCCCTTTGAAGTCGGAGATGCCATCGAAGCTGGGGATGTTAAGGGAGTGGTGGACAGCATCGGGATTTTTTCAACAACCGTGGTGACAGACGATCGCATAAAAATTATTGTGCCGAACAATCAGTTGTTTAACGGTACACTGAAAAATACCACGGCCCTGGGAACGAGGCGAGTAGACTTGAAGATTGATATTGGCGATCGGCCGATCCGTCCAACTGTAGCTGAGTTATTAGAAATTGCCCACTCTCACCCCCTGGTGTTGGAGAATCCGCCCCCGACTTGTTTGGTAGCCGAGATTACTCCAGATACAACTATTTTATCTCTCCGGCCTTGGTGCGCGTCGGTGGCTTACGAACAAGTGCGATCGCAAGTTCAACAACACGTCAAAGAAGCAATGAATGCCCACAAAAATCAAGAACAATAGATATTAATCTCAAATCTAAAATCCCAAATCGAGCCGAGGTATTTCCCATGAGCAAGTGGTATCCGCAGCAAATTTTGCAAGAACCCGGTGTCAGAATGACCGCCACCGAACAACAAACAATTCTCAGCAAATTTCCGCCTCCCGACGAAAACGGTGAAATCTATGCCGACGGCGTTTTTGAAGGCGGCGGCGTGCGCGGAGTTGCGTTTTTAGGAGCACTCAGATGCTGCAGCGATTTGGGCATCCGCTGGCGAAAATTGGCCGGTACTTCAGCAGGTGCAATTACTGCCGCAGTATTGGCAACCGACTTGTCAATTGATGATTTAGAGGAGTTGTTGGGACAGCTCGATTACAACATATTTTTAACAAAAAAAAACAGTCCTCTAATTTTAAACGGCGACCCCGCAGACGACTTGCAATCTCCTGCTTGGACGCTACTTTTCCTCACAGTTAGCCGTCAGATGGGAGAATATTCTGGGCAACCTTTTCGGCAGTGGCTGGAAGCAACGCTCGGTCAAGGTAAATTGCACACTTTTGCGGATGTCAAACAAATCGTCAAAGACCGGGAATTAAAAGTAGTAATATCCAACCTCAGTCGCGGTGAAATGTTGGTAATCCCCGACGACTTACACCGCCGCGACTCGACGGATTCCGCTCCTTTGTACGAACAGTTGCGGCTCAAAAGCGCTGAACATTTTAGCGTGGCTGAAGCCGTTCGGTTGTCGATGAGTATTCCGCTATTTTTTGAACCGGGAAAACTGGGCGATGACTTAATTGTAGATGGCGGAATTTTGAGCAATTTCCCCCTGTGGATTTATGACAAACCATCCGTCGGTTCGACTGCCGCTGTGCCCCGCTGGTTTACCTTTGGGTTTCGATTAGTTGATACTGGAATTGAGAGTAAAGTTAAGATTGATACTCCGCTGTCGATGCTGGCGGCGATGTTCAGAACGATGATGAAAGCAAGAGACCGCTATCACCAGCGGGAAATGGATAAAGGCAGGGTTATTAATATTGATGTGACTGAAGCTGGGGTGACGACGACGGACTTTAATCTCGATGCCGATCGCAAGGCTAAGCTGTACCGATTGGGATATTTGTATACTAAGAGGTTCTTTTTGAGTTCCAATTTTAGTTGGGAAAAGCACTTGAAGGCTAGGGGCTTTGGGGAAGCCGCGGGCGGTTGAGGTCGCGGATGCTAGACAGAGTAAGGGATTGAGGATATTTTAAATTAGGGGTTGGCAAGAAGAGGATGTGTGTGCTATAGTTAGTTACTGTCATCTTGGAGAGGTGGCTGAGTGGTCGAAAGCGGCAGATTGCTAATCTGTTAAGGGTGTTAACATCCTTCGAGGGTTCAAATCCCTCCCTCTCCGTTCTAAGTTCTTCTAAGTAAGCCCACCTAAAAAAACAAAAGACCCATAGCCCCGACTTCTTCGAGAAGTCGGGGCTCTAAAAGCGATCGCGTTTGACCTTCGTCCTGTACTAAAACCATTACAAACCAGAAATTTTCAAGAATTCATTTTGGAAGCAGCGATGAGTATCTGAATCGAAACAAACAAAAAGAATGGACCCGATCGCACTAGATGTTAAAAGAAGGTCACGGGTTTCTGCAAAAGCAATTGCTGCTGCACGATCGGCTGGAAAACCCATTGCTCCCGTTCCAATAGCTGGAAAAGCAATACTCCGCAGTGAATGCTGTACAGCTAATTTTAAACAACTCCGGTAACATTGTGCTAATAGGTCTTCCTCTCCATGAGAGCCACCGCGCCAAGGGGGACAAACCGTATGAATAACCCACGGTGTCGGCAAATTATAGCCAGGAGTAATTTTCGCCTCCCCTTCCTCACAACCACCTATACGGCGACATTCTTCTAGAAGTTCTGGTCCTGCAGCTTGGTGAATTGCGCTGGATATGGCACCAGAGTTGGATAGGTGGCGATCGCACGAGTTAACGATCGCATCTACTCCTAAATTTTCAGTAATATTCCCCAAGACAGGACCTTTGCAATAAGCGTATAAAAGGCTGACATGACCGCTACTGCGAGAAACAGCCCGGGTGTAGCTTTGATGAGTTGACATTTTGCGATATGTAGTATATTGCCGCTCCTGAAGTTGTACTTCCAAGTCGCTGATTGCCTCCGCTTCTGGCGCACTCATGGGAAGATCGGGATTATTGAGCAACTGCTGTTTTGTCTCCTGCAATAGTTGGCTGGCGCGATCGTAATCCCCTCCATCTACCAGTCTGACGGCTTCTTTTTTGGCGCGTCCTGTCATCATTAAAATCGCTTGCTGTCGTACCTCAGAGTTGAAGGGAAATTCATCTAATTGTGCAGCACTGACGACGGGTAAGCGCAAGGAAACGCGGATTTTTTGCTCCTGCGGTTGTTCGGGGTCGTTCCAACTGAGGCGAAAATAACATAAATCTACTTCCTCTGTCATCGCTGGCACTTTCAGCCGCACGACTACATCAACTGGATTACTAATGACTAAATTAGGTAAGCGAAACCGACCATTTGGGGTGACATCGAGCTGATTGAGTACCTCAACCATTTCTACTCCAGCTTGCGGCTCAATTCCCAAGGTGACATTTGTGCCAACTGTCGCCATTAAGCCAAGTAATTCTTGTTGAAAGATACTTGGCAATTGTTCGGGAGATTGAATGTAATAATAATTGCCATCCCCACTCCGCGCCATTGCTTCTAGCAAGTCTTCGTTGTAATCATCACCAATTCCCATTGTGGTAGTGCTGACACCTCGTTTTGTTAAACCGTTCACATCGGAGGCAATTACATCGGGATTTGTTTCGCCCACATTGGCTAGTCCATCTGATAAGAGAATGACTCGATTTAAGTGTTCTGGATTGAGGTGTTCGCTAACTTGAATTCCTCCTTGCACCCATCCGGCGTGCAGTGCCGTACTGTTTCTGGCACTAATTTTTTTAATTTCCTGCAAAAGGTGTGATTTATGAGTAGCAAGGGTGCTAGGGACTAGGGTTTCTATCTGGTCATCGTAAATCGTGATACTAACGCGATCGCTTGGTAACAACTGTTCGATTGCGTAACTAGCTGCTTGCCGTGCGTATTCAATTTTTTGTCCGTCCATAGAACCAGAGCGATCGATTACTAAACCTAAATTAAGCTGCGGTCGCTCAATTGTTTTTTCCGGTGCTGGGGGCGTAATTCGGACTAAAACATCTAGAGTCGTTGAGCGTTCGGAACAAACGGCAGCACGTAGAGGGATAAGCTGTATGTCCATATTTGACCTCTTTTATATCTCGACTATTTAAATGATACAGTAGAGTACAGGGGAATAGAGTAGGCTTTCATACCAAGCACTTACGAAAGTGTTTTACAAACTGCTGCCACCGTACTCCATAAACCTGTACCCTGCTGTATCTTTAAGCTCCTAATTTGGGGCTGGCATAAGAGCAGGCCCCACAAAAATTTTAAGTTTTGTCAATTTACAAGTTAAAGTTTAATTAAGTGCTTTCATCGCTTCGACAACTTGCCGCGAGATAAAAGGTAAAATTTCTTCATTCTTGCTATTCTCTTTCCCTTCTGTAAATACAACCAACAAATACGGCCGCAAGCCCGGTACTTCAATATAAGCAGCATCGTGACGAACTTGACTTGTCAGTCCCGCTTTTGACCACAATTTTGCTGATTCTGGCAATCCGCCGCCTAAAAAACCTGTAACTTGATTTTCAGGATCTGCTTTTAATTCTGCTGGGTCTAAACTGCGTTTCATTAAACCCATCATTTCTTGCGATGCTTTGGCAGAAACAGCTACGCCACCGATTATACTGTGCAGCAAACGCGCCGCTGCATTTGTGGTCAGCATATTTCTATTTTCCATTAATTCTCCCAGAACTGCTCGCTCGCGACCGTAGGGGCCGTCACACCAGGTTTTTTGATTGGCGTTAATATTTTGTAATTCCGGCCAATCTAAGGATTGAAAGTAACGGTTGACGATGTTTCGCTGCTGTTTCCAAGTTTCAAAGGGGCCTGGTGATAATTCTGGGCCGCTGGTGGTGCCGGTGAGGGCGTCTACTACTAAACTGGTGGCGTCGTTGCTGGAATCAACTATCATATCTCGGACGGCGCGTTCTAATTCTGGCGATGTTTGAATCATGCCTTTTTGCGCCCATTCCCAGATGGCAACGAGGTAGAATAATTTGACGATGCTGGCTGGATAAATTCGTTCGGAACCTCGGTTGCTAAAACCTCGCGGTTGATACTTCCAAAATTCTTCTGCACTCAGGGCGCCGCCTGTATTGACTCGCACCGGCGGATCGTAGACTATCCAGGTAATCGCTGTACGATCGCCACTTAATCCTGTAAATTCTGACAATGCGGAGTCTATAATGCTACTGCCGAGGGTTTCTAATTGTTCGTCTTTGTGGAAAAATGTCATGGTTAATGGCTGACGGTTAACGGTTAACGGCTAGCAGCTAATGGCCATCTATCGTTAAATGCGAACAATTAACAGCAAACAATTAGCAATTAGCCATGGCCAATTATCAATTATCTGATGTTCTGGAGTACCGGGCGCGATCGCACATAAATATTTACGATTCCCCCAAGTGCGATCGATTGGCAACTCAAGCAGCCGCTTGGCGGCATTTGCGCGTAGTTGACCCGTCCCTTAGGTCGGGGGGGAGAAATGGCATAGACTCGGTTGTTCAGGGGGATACAACGGCTGTGATGGTGCGGCTGTGCGAAGATGATTATCCGGGATGGCTGGATCTTCGAGATGTTGAGTTGCTCGATGTGGCAGAAACAGTGTATCATCCTCTGGTACTTTCGGAGATCCAAATCAAGGAAAAATTACCAATTGTAATTACTTTTGCTCGTGAGGCTATGCACCAATCCAATTATTATCTTTGGGGCGGTACAGTCGGGCCAAATTATGATTGTTCGGGCTTAATGCAAGCTGCTTTTGTGGCTGCAGGCATCTGGTTGCCGAGGGATGCTTATCAGCAGGAAGCTTTTACTAAACCTATTAGTATCACTGCTTTAGAACCGGGGGATTTAGTATTTTTTGGTACGCCGGAAAAAGCCACTCATGTAGGATTGTATCTCGGAGATAATCGCTACATTCACAGTTCTGGACAACCACAAGGTCGCAACGGTATCGGTATCGATGTTTTGTCGGAGGATGGCGATCGAGTCAGTCAAGGTTATTACCGACAATTGCGGGGATATGGTAAAGTTGTAGCCAGTTATCAACCTAGTTAGTTGTTGACAGTTGACGGTTGACTGTTAACTAATGACCAATGACCAATGACTAATGACCAATGACTAATGACCAATGACCAATGACCAATGACCAATGACCAATGACCAATGACTAATGATTACTGATGTTATCTAACAAAGAAATGGACGCTGCATTATTTTTGGAAAAATTGGCTGCACAGCAGGCTGGCGCTGAGGTTGTTCTCGACGTTTCAGTGGTGGTGCCGGTGTATAATGAGGTGGAAAGTTTGCCTCATTTGATTGAGGCGATCGCCTCTTCTATCCAACCATCTGGACTCAGCTATCAAATTATTTGTGTAGATGACGGTTCTAAGGACGGTTCTGCTGAACTTCTCCAGCAGTTAGCCAGCAGTCGTGATGACCTTTGTGCTGTAATTTTGCGCCGCAATTACGGGCAAACTGCTGCCATGTCGGCAGGTTTCGATCGCGCTCGCGGTCGTGCTATTGTTACCCTAGACGGCGATTTGCAAAATGACCCGGCTGATATTCCGCTATTGTTGGCAAAGTTAAATGAAGGTTACGATTTAGTGAGTGGCTGGCGGAAAAATAGGCAGGATAATACTATTAGTCGGTTGATTCCTTCTAAAATTGCAAACTGGTTAATTGGTCGCGTTACAGGCGTAACTTTGCACGACTACGGCTGTTCTTTGAAAGCTTATAAATCAGAGTTGGTAGCAGACTTGAATCTCTACGGGGAATTGCACCGCTTTTTGCCCGCCTTGGCGTTTATTGAAGGGGCGAGAATTGCAGAACTGCCGGTGCGGCATCACGCCCGCCGTTTCGGTCAAAGTAAGTACGGGATTTGGCGGACTTTTCGGGTGTTGATGGATTTGTTAACTATTTCTTTTATGAAAAAGTTCCTGACTCGACCGATGCACGTTTTTGGACTTTTGGGACTGGGTTCTATGACGTTGGGAACGGTTTTAGGAATTTATTTGTCTTTCCTGAAATTGGCTTTTGGTCAAAGTATCGGGAACCGTCCTTTGCTGATTTTGGCTGTGGTTTTGCTGTTAACTGGCGTGCAGTTATTTTGTTTTGGTTTGTTGGCGGAAGTGATGATGCGGACTTATCACGAGTCGCAGGGAAAACCGATTTATCGAGTGCGCGAGGTGTTTGGTTCTAAATAAGGGATCGAACCCAATTAGAAGGAGGTGATAAAAAGAGGAAAAGTTTTTAGTTTTAAGTTAAATCATTTAAAACTAAAAACTCAAAACAACTTCCTAATCTTCTATTCTCCCATCTAAAATCTAAAATCTAAAATCTAAAATAGATTGACTTTTTGAGCTTGTCGGAGAGATTGAATAGTTGCGATCGCGTGTTGGGAAACTGCATCTATTTCTGCTGCGGTATTGAATCGGCCAATACCGAACCGAATTGAAGCATAAGCTAATTTGTCCGATCGCCCGATCGCTGCTAAAACATGAGATGGAGATATTTTCGCCGAAGTGCAAGCAGATCCCGAAGAAACTGCCGCCGCCGATTGCAAACCCAACATCAACGCTTGACCGTCAACGCCACCTACACTAATATTGAGATTCCCCGGCAATCTCTTAGTCGCGTGACCGTTGAGAACAACATCGCCCAATTCACTCAAATTTTTCCACAAACGCTGCCGTAAATTAACAACTCGTTCTGTTTCCGACTCCATTTCCGCAATTGCCAATTCTACTGCTTTGGCAAATCCGACTATTTGCGGTGGGTAGAGAGTTCCCGATCGCATTCCCCGTTCGTGGCCACCTCCGTGCATTTGCGGCGCTAGCTGCACTCTCGGTTTGTTGCGGCGCACGTAGAGAGCACCGATGCCTTTTGGCCCGTAAATTTTGTGGGCTGTCAAGGACATTAGATCGATATTCATCTCCTGTACGTCGAGGGGAATTTTGCCGATCGCCTGTGCCGCATCTGTGTGGAAAAGAATGTCATTTCCCCGACAAATTGCTGCAATTTCTGCGATCGGCTGGATGACGCCAATTTCGTTGTTAGCCGTCATCACTGAAACTAAAATTGTCTCGGCCCGAATCGCTTTTATCAAATCGCCTATATCAATCAGCCCGTCGCTTTTCACAGGTAAAACAGTAATGTCAAACCCCAATTTTTGCAAATATGTACAGGGGTCAAGAATTGCATTGTGTTCGGTTTTTACTGTGATAATGTGCTTTCCTTTGCTGAAATAAGCTTCGGCGATACCTTTAATCGCTAAGTTATTTGCTTCGGTTGCACCGCTGGTAAAAACAATTTCTTCGGGAGAAGCATTGATCGCTTCTGCTAAAATTTGTCGTGACTGTTTAACCGCTGCTTCTGCTTCCCAGCCGTAGACGTGGCTGATGCTGGCTGCGTTGCCGAACTGTTCGGTGAAATACGGCAGCATCGCCTCAAGTACCCGTTGGTCTACGGGGGTTGTGGCGTGGTTGTCGAGGTATATAGGACGTGCGGACATAGTGCAGTTTTGGTTGAAAAAAGTGTTAGGTTTATTGTAGACGAGCCCCTTGTTCTACTACAAAACTTTATAATTAACAAATATTTGTGAAGATTTATGCGAGCTGACATTCAGGGATTAGAAATTACTGTCGGTGAACTCAAGCACCTCACCGGCGCGGGGCCCGATCGCGTATACCGGCCGCCGACAGCGGCTAAGTTTGCCCGCGAAGCTTTGAAAACAGTTGGTTTAATTGTTTTGGTTCTAATCAGTTGTTGGCTGCTAGTTGCGATATTTCCTAGAGCTTATTTGTTGTTGTTCGCCCTCCACTTCGCTGCGATCGTCGGTTTAATATTTGAGGATGCGTGGAAAATTCAGTGCAGCCGCCAAAACCAACATTTAATCAATCTTTTTGATGATGTCGATCGCTATAATGGTATAATCGAAGCGATCGAAATTAACGATCGGATAGAAGATGCCGGCAATGCGGCAGTCAAAATAAGCGATCGAGCAAAAGTCATTCAAGCCTTGCAGCTAATCAGAGAAGATTTAGTTCGAGCTTTGAAAACCGAGAGAATTCTCAGGGAAAACAAAAAATTTGTCGCTACTAACTCTGAATTGTTTGCCAATAATTTGAGAACTTTGAATTCCCTGCAAATTAGCGATCGAGCCACCGAACAAGGGCGATTGCTCAACGAAGCTTTGCAGGTAGCCGTGGGAGTTCAAGCAGAAATGAAAAAGTTGCAAGATCGAAACGCAGCTAATTAAAAAAATCGCAAAAGTTAGTAGCGTACACGGCTGCGCGCGCATCTTACCCAGTAGCAACACGCACATTACTGAACCGCAACAGGCAGGATGCCTGTTCCACTAGAACTCAAAGACATTTTTAAAATTATGAGTGAGGAGAATTGTTAAAAAAATATCATAATTATTGTAAATCTTTTCCTGTTACGTAACAGGTAAGGATATCTTGGAAAGGTGACGTTAACAACCAGGTCAGTATGTCTTCTGCCAAACCCAAGATTATAGTTCTCGACGACGATCCGACAGGTTCTCAAACCGTGCACAGTTGCTTGCTGCTGACACGTTGGGACGAAGACACCCTGCGTTTGGGGCTGCAGGACAAGTGCCCAATTTTCTTCATACTGACAAATACTCGATCGCTAACTCCGGAAAAAGCAGCCAGTGTCACCCGGGAAGTGTGCCAAAATCTCAAAAAGGCGATCGCGAGCGAAAAAATCGCAGACTTCATAATAGTTAGCCGTTCCGATTCTACCCTGCGCGGTCACTATCCCATCGAAACCGACGCGATCGCCGAAGAACTCGGTCCCTTCGACGCCCATTTTCTAATTCCCGCCTTTTTTGAAGGAGGCAGAATTACCCGCCACAGCGTGCACTACCTAATAGTTAACAGCGTCCCGACACCAGTACACGAAACCGAATTTGCCAAAGATTCAGTCTTCGGCTACAGTCACAGTTACCTGCCAGACTATGTAGAAGAAAAAACCAAAGGTCGCATCCGGGCTGAGGAAGTCGAGCGCATTTTAGTCGCAGACATCCGCTACGGAAGTATAGATCGATTCATGGAGATGAAAGACAACCAATGTGCAGTTGTTGACGGCCAAAGCCAAGGCGATTTCGACCTATTTGCCAAACTCATTCTCGATGCAGTCAGTCAAGGCAAAAAGTTTTTATTCCGCAGTGCAGCAAGTATTTTAACATCCTTAGCTGACCTCGGCCCGCAGCCAATCGCAGCCGACAATATGGCAAAATACGTCAGGGACGGCAAACCGGGTGCAGTAATAGTTGGTTCCCACGTTAAGAAAACAACTGAACAATTGGAACAATTGTTAAAAGAACCCAATATAGTTAGCATTGAAATAGATGTATCTCACTTGCTAGAAGATTCACCCGAGTATCGCACCCAAATGCTCGATGAAATTATCGAAAAAGTCCGCACTGCTAATGCCGGTGGCAAAACGCCTGTAATTTACACCAGCCGCCAGGAACTAGAATTTGAAAATGCGGAAATCCGGTTAAAATTTGGAGAAGCGGTTTCTGCTTTATTGATGGATATCGTGCGGGGACTGCCTGCGGATATCGGGTTTTTGATTAGCAAGGGCGGCATTACTTCTAATGATGTTTTGAGTACAGGTTTGTCGCTCAAAAGTGTCAGGCAAATCGGTCAAATTATCGCAGGTTGTTCGGTGGTGAAAACCGAAGCCGATCATCCTCTGTTTCCCAATTTACCTGTAGTTTTGTTTCCGGGAAATGTCGGGGATAGCCATGCTTTGGCTACGGTTTACAAGCGGCTGAGCAAGTAATCAGCAGACCAATCTAAAAAAACAGAACACCCAGAGCCCCGACTTCTCTAAGAAGTCGGGGTTCTAACATCGATACCAAGCTGGAGGCTTCTATTATTTTTATGACCTCAAGCCCGGTACATATCATCTTGGACTTATATACCAGGTTTCCGCACAAAGAGCAACTAATATCAAAGAACAGGTATTAGAAAAAGTCTGGACTGGTTGGATAGCTATGCCTTTTGTGGACTTACACTTAGTAAATTGATGAACATACGAAACTTTATTGATAAATTATATATTGTAGTGTAAGATACTTTTTTTTGCAGGCGATCGAATTATAGTATTTAAAATTGTAGAATCATAAAAATATCACGTAAAGAATCAATATTTTTACGGTTAAAATATTAATGTATTTGTGCTAAGACATATAGTCAAGTAGTTGATGAGTCACTTTAAGAAAGCAAAGCCGATCGATGCGATGAAGCATTTTGCCTTGTTTTTATTGGCTTTAATCCTTTCGGGTGTAATGGCACTGAGCCATAGGTCCGCAGGAGCGACAGCGCCCTCTGATATAGGAATAACCAGGGCGACTGAGTTGAAAGCCGCTGAAATTGATGGCATCCGATTTGAAAGCATAATGCCAGAGCCTGTATTGACCCTCCCCAAAAAACAACCTGACACGAATGGTGTAATCGCGTTCGGCCATGTACCCAGATTGTTAGCTGGGGCTGTTGATTCGGAACTGGGGAGGGCAACTGAATTGACATCCTTTGAATCAACACATAGCAATGCAGTTGAAGTGGATGGTATCCATTTAGAAACTGTGGTGTTTAACCCGATATGGCGCATCCCAGCCAATCTGCACGGTGCAAATACCCCTGTGCAATTTGGTGTCCGCATTACCAACAAAACATCAGAGTCTATTCGCGTCCCCTTGGCGCTTAGCTTGGGTCCAAAGATTGTAAAAATGGATGGTCAAGAATTAAAAATAGTCAACCAGGTAATTTCATCTGATCCACCGACCTTAAAAAAACCCCTTTGTCCGTCAATCAAACCTGGAAAAAGTGAAACTTTCGTTTGGAACTGGATACTTCAGTGGCAGAATAATCAGCTTCAGCTTGAAGGTACTAATGCTTATGGTGCCCCTTGGATTTATGAGCCTCTCAGTCCTGGCGTGTACTCGATTGCTTTAGAGTATGACGTCCGCAGCACAATAGTACAACTCTGCGAACTAATAACAAAAGTACCCAGGACAGAAGAAAAAATCTGGGTAGGTCGGGGAACTACTCCCTCAAAGAATATCCGCTTAGTCCACCTTTGAACATAAATTGCTGCAAGATTGCCATTATAAGATACTTCCAACAAAGGTTGATAAATGTTAGATATCTACTTTATAGAGGATAAAAAAATGTCATTACCCAGATATTCGCTAGGTTTATTTGTAACATCTTTGATTGTGGCAATAACGAGTCAAAAATGCGAAGCTTTCTCTATTACACCTGTAGGAGGCGGGGCCATTCAAAGCTATGTACCCGAAGTAAAATACGATTCTGAACGAGGAAAAGTCTTTCTCGATCCGTTAAACGTTACTGAGGCTAAATTAGGTGGTACAGATGCTTTTCTAAGTGTACTAAAAAGCAGTTTTCAATCGAAAGGCTGGAACTTTATTTCTTCGGATAAGGTATTAGCTGGTTCTTTCAATATTCAGTCCTACACTGCTAACTACGGCCCTATATTTCAGGTTACTTCTGAGAATGTTGTGTCGAGCACTCTCTTACTCACTTATAGTCCATCAGCATCAGGCGATATCCTTCCCAATCAAGTTAACCCTACACCCCAAAATAACAATCTGCATTGGATTCAATGGATAGTCAATAATCATGGAGGAAAACCTTATAAGAATGGTCAAATTGAGGATTTAGGTCATGGAAACGGTAATAACAGAATTGACGTTTTGGCAGATGCAGATAGCCCCTTCTATAATGAAAGTACAGGTTTGTCTACGGAAGATACTTTCTACGATACTCCCTTCCGCTCAGATATTACGGAAAACCATAACTGGGATGCTGAACTCTATTTGGTTGAAGAGACTGGTCCCAAGACGGTCACAATTTATAATGGTATCAAATGGGGTTGGAAAAATACATATACTCCCCCTAAAACCTCTAAAAACTTCTCCGGCACCCTAGCCTCCGGCTATCAAGAAGACAGATACAAGCTAGACGGACTTACTCCAGGTTCAAAATATAGAGCTTGGACAAACAACGACCTTCCCTCCAACCGCTGCAACCCAAACACATTTTTAAGCACTCACAATGGCTCAGGTTTTCGACTGGGATTTGACACAACAGTAGCCGTGTAGGAAATGGCTTTGCCTCCGCACTAACTGGTACTGTGGGCAGTAGCGGCAATATCAACCTCAATGTCCGTGCTGCTGGTGGAGGTGCTCGCGGTCAAGACAGAGGCAATTACGAGCTATTTGTTGATGTTTATGACCCACAAGACTCGCCAGATTTTAGCGTTGCAACTAGCGGTGGTGGCGGGTTCGGAAAAGAAAAGCGCGGCCTGACACAGCAAAACCCCATTCTTCCTAATTCTATCCAAAATGGCTGGCAAGTTTTCAACAATGTTCCCGGCTGTCGCTGGTTTGATCCTCCAACTACTTACGGCTTTGAATTCCAGTCTTTGGAAGACACTTTATTTACTGAAATTCTCGATTTTCCTGCGGGCGATGACCAGGAATTTACTGTTGCAGTAGGAGATTCGATTCTCGGTAATTTCAGTCCGGGAGATAAGTTAGACTTTGTTTCTTTGTTGGGTTATCCAGTAGATAATTTTAGAATCACTGGGATTGATTCATTATTTGGCGAGACACCAGAAACAGCTTTTCCAATTCAATTAGCTTTTCAGGAACGGGAAGGAAGTTTCAAGATGCGGCAAATTTCCAAGCCAATTGATGCGGAAGCTGTACCGGAACCTGGGAGTATTTTGGCGGCTAAGGGAATGCTGCTGTGGTTCGCTGCGATGCGGCATATTTTGCGGAAAAAGCGACAGGCTGGATAATTTTTACAGGGTTTATATCAGGTTTGATGATTGACCCTAATATCCCGGGGCGGGTTTTTGAGATGGTCAATTATTAGCAGGTATTGTTGGTGAACCCGCCCCTAC
>NZ_JAUBTO010000095.1:19549-32183 GCF_036702495.1 Microcoleus sp. C2D2
CCTGCTGATTGTGCTTTCAAATTTATCATTTTTATGGGAAGAAAGGAAACTTTTAACTTTTTCCCGGCAGTGGAAAGTCTGCCTGATTTTGTGGGGAGTTTTTTTGACTTTGGGAGCGATTTCTACCCTCAACAGTCCTTTCCCGGAGCGTTCTTTTTGGGGACAAGACCAAATGGGAGACGGCTGGCTGTACTGGCTGTTAATTTCTATTTTTAGCCTCACCAATAGGCTGCTGTTTAAACTGCATCCAGAATTGTTTCTCTCTCAAATGCGGGGTTTGCTGATAGGAGGTGCGGTTGTGGCTGTTAGCGTTTTTCCGCAAGTTGTCAACTGGCAAATTGATTATACTGCTACTTCCGGTCAGTTGGTCGCAAATGATGTTTTGGCTAGTACGATTTTTCGCGGACAGCAGCCGATCGCACTTTTCTCGCACCGCGGTCACGCAGCTATAGTATTGGCTCTGACAGCCGTTCTTTGTGCGGTAGGTTGGAAGCGGAAATTAATTAGCGATCGCACTTCCACTCTCGCTTTATTTCTCATTCTCCCCGCTTTGCTATTTACCAACACTCGCACAGCAATTTTATCTTTAATTATATCACTATCTTACTTGTCGGGACGGCAATATTACAAAAAATTAATTCCAGCTATTGCGATCGGCTTAGTGGCAATTAGTGCGATGACTTTTACTAGACCTCTGGACTGGAATCGGGTATCTGTTGCACAAGTAATGTCGAGCCGATCGCCTTTGTGGGAAATTGCTGTGCGCGGGATTCAAAAACGACCTCTCTTTGGCTGGGGTTTTAACGGATTTGGCATCGCATATCCTTTCGTCGCCAATCCCAATAAGGTTCCTGAAATTGTGAATTTAGGTCAGTTTTCTTATGATTGTATTGTCCCAAACAGACAGGTTCGCACTGAAATAATACCGAGTTATAAAGCTCACAATTGGATTTTAGATACTGCTATTTCTACAGGCATTCTGGGTGCGATCGCTAGTTTTGCTTTGTGGGGATATTGCTTGTACTGTGCGATCGTGTCGCTAAATACCGATTTATCAGCAGTGGCGATCGGCTATTTAACTTTCATTCTGCCTTGGTTTGAGTGCGCTCAATACGCGCAGGTGCTTTGGTTAGCGCTAGATGGTTCCGAATCGAGTTTTCCGAGTCCAAAACTCTCAGTCCTGCAATAATAGTCGGCTTTTATCTTGCACCCACCGCTAACAAATGATACTATTATAAGTCTGCAATTAAAACCTCAGCCAAAAATTAAAAATCGAACCCGTAACAAAAACTCTTAAAAAAATTAGATTGCCAAAAAAGTCATGCTCGATACTCCACATCTAGGGCTGACCCCCCAAGTCCCACTCCTATCGGTAGCGTTTTGATACTTGTATCTGGCTGAGTCGGAAAACTCAGTACAAATTTTTGCCTCGTAATTTTTAGCTGAAAGGATTAACATATAAGGGTGACAGAACATTATCATCCCCTAAACTCATTAAAAGGTGGCCATTGGTTCAAGCTGATCTGTGGGGCGAGCTTTCAGCACCTACCGGCTGTACGGAATCTCACCTTGGCTTACACCTTAGCAGGCGCTGACTGTATTGATGTCGCGGCAGATCCCGCCGCCGTCGCAGCAGCGAAAGAAGCCCTACAAGTGGCCAGCGAATTACAGGCAAGAACTCAAAACCGCAGGTTTGGCGGCAAAGGGTTGCCGTGGCTGATGGTGAGTTTAAATGATGGGGAAGACCCGCATTTTCGCAAAGCCGAATTCAACCCAGCCGATTGTCCGGCGGACTGCTGGCGGCCGTGCGAAAAAATATGTCCAGCCGAAGCAATAGTTTTTCAGAGGGCTGGCAGTGGTTTTTCCGGGGTGATAGACCAGCAGTGCTATGGCTGCGGTCGCTGTCTGCCGATTTGTCCGAGCCAACTGATTTATACTCGTTCTTACGTGTCTGCTCCCGCCGCGATCGCACCTTTAATCTTACAATCCGGTGCCGACGCCCTAGAAATCCACACGCAAGTAGGCAGAGAGGCAGATTTTGGGCGACTTTGGTCGAGCATAGCTCCCTGGGTCGGTCAACTCAAGGTAATAGCAATTAGTTGCCCCGATGGAGACGGTTTGATTGATTATTTGCGGACACTCTATCAAATAATTTCCCCCCTTCCTTGTCCCCTAATTTGGCAAACCGACGGTAGGCCAATGAGCGGAGATATCGGAACAGGAACTACTAGAGCCGCGGTCAAACTCGGTCAAAAAGTTTTGGCTGCCCAGTTGCCGGGATACGTGCAACTTGCAGGCGGCACTAATGCTCACACTGTCAGCAAGCTGAGAGCCGAGGGACTGATGAAGGATGGCGGGAAAAATTTGTCAGTTCCCCCTGTTCCATACATTGCAGGTGTAGCTTACGGCAGCTATGCCAGGGTTTTGCTGTCGCCAATTTTAGAACAATTAGAAACAATGCAGACCGATCGAGCCTATGCCGTTCCGGTGGCAGCCGCGCCGCCAACAGGCTTCGTTCAAACCGCGAGGCTACCTCAGCTCGAAGCCGTCCCAGAACTTCTCTGGGAGGCCGTGAGTTTAGCTCGTTCTCTAGTTTCCCAGCTCAAAGAATTTTAGTCATTGGGAATTGGGAATTGGGAATTGGGAATTGGCCAAACAGGGCATTGGGCATTGGTACTAATGACTAATGACTAATGACTAATGACTAATGACTAATGACTAATGACTAATGACTAATGACTAAAAAGTTGAAAAAGTCACCGAACACATCGAGGCGAATGCAGATTACAGACGACCTCAACAGATTATTAGACATCGTGCCAGATGAGATCCGGCAGCCCTTAGAGCAGCACCCGCAGCGCAACAATCTCATTGAGATTGTCATGGATTTGGGCCGCCAACCTGAAGCTCGTTTTCCATCCTTGGCCGAACCTCTTTCCCAAACGCCGATTTCCAAGGCACACCTCAACTATTGCATCGAGCGAGTCGGCCACTTCGGCGGCGACAACCGAGCCGGTATCGAGCAAACCCTGCACCGAATTAGCGCCCTGCGCAACCGCAGCGGCGAGATTATCGGCTTGACTTTGAGGGTGGGCCGCGCTGTGTTCGGGACGATCGGCATTATCCGCGATTTGGTGGAAACCGGTCAGTCAATTTTGATGCTCGGCCGCCCCGGAGTCGGCAAAACCACGGCCCTGCGCGAAATTGCCCGGGTACTCGCCGATGACTTGGAAAAACGGGTGGTAATCATCGACACCTCCAACGAAATTGCCGGAGATGGAGATATTCCCCACCCAGCGATCGGCAGAGCTCGCAGAATGCAAGTTTCCCGTCCCGAACTCCAGCACCAAGTCATGATCGAAGCAGTGGAAAACCATATGCCGCAAGTGATCGTGATTGACGAAATCGGCACGGAACTCGAAGCTTTGGCGGCTCGGACGATCGCCGAAAGGGGCGTGCAGTTGGTCGGTACCGCCCACGGGAACCGGCTCGAAAACTTGATGAAAAACCCGACTCTGGCAGATTTAATTGGGGGCATCCAAGCGGTGACGCTGGGAGATGACGAAGCAAGGCGCCGCGGTTCTCAAAAGACGGTTTTGGAACGCAAAGCACCGCCAACTTTTGAAATTGCCGTCGAAATGCTGGAACGCCAGCGCTGGGTAATACACGAGCGAGTTGCAGATTCGATCGACACTCTGCTGCGGGGACGCGAACCGCACCAGCAAATCAGAAGTGTCAGCGAGAGTGGAGAAGTAATTATCGAGCGCGAGTCGGCCGCTCCCCCCGCCCGGTTTCCGGGGATGTCAGCTTCCAGCGGCCCGGCTGCTGTATCGCCAATCCGACCCGTCACACCGATCTCTGGGTGGCGGAGTGCTGGCAAAATGGTGCCGATGCCCGCTCAAGGCCATAACTTGCCAGCTTCGAGCGCGCCGGTTTCTGAGACTCGGTATTTCGAGCAACTGCTCGAAGAATCCCTGGCCATCGAGCCAGTAGCCCAGCCCGGACGTTTTTCCCAGAATGTCGGGCCTAACGGCGAAGATTTGCCCCTCCACGTTTATCCTTACGGCATAGCTCGCCACCAGCTCGAACAGGTGATTTCGACGCTCAACCTGCCGGTGCTGCTGACGAAGGATATTGAGAGTGCTGACGTGGTTTTGGCTTTGCGATCGAACGTTCGGAACCAGTCGAAATTGAGGCACTTGGCCAAAACTCGCCAAGTTCCCCTGCACACAATTAAGGCCGGCACTATTCCCCACGTAGCGAGAGCTTTGCGGCGCCTGTTGGACATGGATGACCCCGGCACCCCGGAAGTGGCAGACCTCGCCTTATTCGCCCGCAGCGGTTCTTCTGACGAGCTCGAAGCTCTCGAAGAAACCCGCTTGGCAGTCGAGCAAATTGTCATTCCCAAGGGACAGCCGGTGGAACTCCTACCCCGTTCTCCTAACGTCCGCAAAATGCAGCACGAACTTGTGGAACACTATCACCTGAAATCCCACAGTTTTGGGGAAGAACCAAATCGCCGCCTGCGGATTTATCCAGCTTAAAGTTGCAGATTTGTGCCTTTGAAGGCAGAAGGTAGAAGGCAAACGGTCGAATTTTTTCCTGGCTTCTGTTTTCTACCTTTGGCCTTTGATATCATGTCGGCTAAATTCACCAAAGAACGGGGTCTGAAGCCCCGTCCTTCTAGGACGGCTTTAATTCTCTTCGATTTTTCTCGATTGTATCAATAGTACATGGTATAATAAAGTAATTCAAACAACAGAAAACAATGAAAGCAAGGTATCAGTACAGAATCTATCCGACCGATAAACAAAAGCAGAGCTGAGCTGCGGGTGTTTGGTTGTGTTCGGGAGGTCGGTCATGATGCCTTAGCTCTCTGCAAGCAGTCTGAAAAAAAGCCTAAATCCGCAGAGCTTCAGAAAATAGTAATTACTCAGGCAAAAAAAACTGAAGAAAGAGCTTGGTTGGAGGATGTGTCATGTGTTCCCTTGCAGCAGTCTGTGGCCGATTTAGAAATCGCTTTCAAGAATTTTTTCGACTCCTGTAAAGGAAAGAGAAAAGGACGTAAAGTTGGATATCCTAAGTTCAAAAAAAGAACTAGCAGCCAATCGGCAAGACTTACCCGTCGTGGCTTCTCAATGAAGGAGAACGGAGGTGTATACTTAGCTAAGATTGGGATTGTCAATCCAATTTCGCCTGTAAAAAATGCCGTCGGAACCTAGTTCTGTCACGGTAATCAAGGACTGTGCAAACCGTTATTTCTTGAGTTTTGTCGTAGAGATTCAACCAATTCAAGTCGAAGCTAAGAATCCAAGTATCGGGATTGATTTAGGGATAAAAAGTTTTGCAGTAATGAGCAATGATGAAAAAGTCGAAAGCTCTGGCTACAAAGAGCTAGACCGGAAAGTTCGCAAACTACAACGCAAAGCGAGCTCGTCAACCAAAGGATTCTAGGAGAAGGAATGTAACTCGCATCAAAATTGCCCGCGTTGCATAATCAAATCACCGATACTCGCAAAGACTTCCTGCACAAACTATCTTCCAAAATAGTCAACGAAAACCAAGTGATTATTTTGGAAGATTTAAATGTGTCGGGCATGGTAAAGAATCGGAAACTTTCGAGAGCGATTAGCCAGCAAGGATGGAGAGAATTCAGGACTCTTTGTGAAGCCAAGTCTGAAAAGTTTGGCAGAGAGTTTAAAGTAATTAGTCGATGGGAACCTACTAGCCAAGTTTGTTCAGACTGTGGCTTCAAGTGGGGTAAAATCGATTTGTCTATTCGCGAGCGTGCTTTGTTTGAATTGTAGCACTGAGCAAGATAGAGACGAAAATGCTGCTAAAAATATAGAAAAAGTCGGGATAGGGAATTGCCACGACTCGCTTATGGACGCTGAGGGATTGTAAGACTACTTCGGTAGCAGAACCCAGCGAAGCGTCAAGAATCACTGCGGCTAAAGCGGGCGTGAGTATTTCAAGCCCGATCTGTTAATAGGGGCAGCAGCTAAGCGTCAACTCGCCCCGACCCGAATCTTGGCGTCGATCGACCGGAAATGATATTATTTGTGTTGGTATCTTTTTTGTGAGTGCGATCGACTCCAAGGCCTAGCCAATCCCCTATTACCAATTCCAGATAACCGCAGATTATACCTAAACACATTAACGAAAGTTGATATGAATGATGCACAAATTCAGCTATTTATTGAATTAATAGCGACTCACACGGGTTTACAAATTCGCCCGCAAGATCGAGCGGGTTTATCTCAAAAACTTTTAACTCGGATGAAAGCTTTAAAAATAGCCTTTCCCGAGAAGTATTATCAAATGTTAGCCGCTCCGAGTCGGGAAAGTCAAAGCGAATGGTGCGAACTCGCCTTGCTGCTGACAACCAACGAAAGTTATTTCATGCGGGACAAAGGACAGTTTTCGCTCCTGGAAAAAGTTATTTTCCCTGAATTGATAGCTCAAAAAAGAAAATTGCACGAGACATTGGGAATTAAGCCAACACTGCGAATCTGGAGTGCCGGCTGCTCGACGGGTGAAGAACCTTATTCTTTAGCTATTATTTTAAAACAGCTAATTCCTGATTGGGAAAAATGGAATATTTTAGTGTTAGGTACTGATATCAATCAAGAAGTAATAGAAAAAGCGCAGCGAGGAATTTACAGCATGTGGTCGTTTCGCTTGGTTGACCCAGAACTGCAAAGGCGGTATTTCGAGAAGGGGAAAATCGAGTGGAAAATCGACAGGAATTTGCGCCAATTAGTTACCTTTAGCTGTGTGAATTTAGTGACAGATAATTACCCTAATAATGACACAGATATTAATAACATGGATTTGATAGTGTGCAGAAATGTTTTTGTTTATTTTGAAGATCAATATATTTCACAGGTATTGAAAAAGTTTGCCAAGACGCTGAGACCTGGAGGATATTTAATCACTGGTCACGCTGAAGTTCACAATCACGCGATGCACGATTTTCAACCAAAGGTTTTCCCGGAGTCGGTTGTTTATCAAGCCAAGAATGTCCCAGGGAAGGAACCAGGTAAAATAGAATCTTTGATTGCATCAGCATCCAAGGCCTCATCGCCGTTTGGGGAATCAGGAAAGGGAGGGTCCGTTGACTGCGACAGCCGTCAGTTGCTACCGAGGCGAACCGTGCTAGCTAGTTTTGCTAACAGCAATTTGGCGGATATGGCGTCGCGGTTAACAGCAGATACTGGGTTGGTAAAGATGGTGGGAACTCGCTATGTGGATGGAGATTGGGCGGGTAAGGATGGGTCATTTTCACATCCTATTGTAGAAGAAAAAAAAACGCAAACAACTTATTTAATGCTAATTTTAGAAGCAAAAAACTGCTTGAAGAATAAAGATTATATTGAGGCGATTAACAAGGCACAAGAGGCGCTATCCCTGGAAAGTCTGACTTTTGATGCTGATTATTTGTTGGCGCAAATTTATGCAAATTTAGGTAAGTATTCTCAGGCGATCGAACACTGCAAGCGAGCTAGCAAAGCAGATGCTATGTCAGTATTTCCTTATTATTTGAAAGCTCAGATAGCCGAAGAACAGGGTGACTTGGAAAGAGCTAAATTTTTCTTGAGGAAAGCCATTTATGTCGATCCGTATTTTGTTTCAGCTTATCTAGAACTAGCGAATATATACCATAAAGAAGGTAAGCTAAATATAGCTATAAAAATGTACAACTCATCTTGCGATATTCTCAAAAAACTACCGCCCAATAGTCCGATCGGGCAGGAGGGAAAAATGACAGCGAGTGAAGTATTGATGGATGTGAAAAAAAAATTGGTAAAATTGTCCAGCTAACAAAAGTGACGCGCCGGGAGAAGCTACAAGCCCGGTTTCTTTGTAGATGCCTCGCAGCCCAACCCAATACGATCGTAGAAACCGGATTTTTTTTCGCAAGTCCTAGTAAATAAAGTGTTAGGGTAAATATGGAAATTAAGCCGTATCTTATATTTAAACAGAACGGTTTGCTCTGGGGTGTAGAAGCCTGCTACGTTAGGGAAATTTTCTTTCTGCCGGAGTTGACAGCAATTGCAGAAGCACCTCAAGATATTGTTGGGGCGATCGACCTTCGGGGCGAAGTTCTGCCCGTGATGGATCTGAATCTCCGTTTTGGATACGTTTGGCAGGAGTACGCTGTCACAGATAGTACGATCGTCATAGAATGGCAAGAAATTCGAGTTGCCATCATTGTCAATGAAGTTAGCGAAGTTAAGCATATCCCCAAAGACGCGATAACTCCGCAGCTATCTTACGGGCGAGACAAGCCAGAGGCGTCGCATCATTTTTTAGCGGGATTTGCCCGCTGTGAAGCCGATATTATCATGCTGCTCAATCTCGATCGTTTAATTCGATCTTCTCCCGACAAAACAGAGGCAGAAATGCCAGTTTCTGCAAACGGTGCAGGCTCTTGGGCGCCAGCAGGCAAGGTAGATGGCAAAAATTTGCAGTTAGAGATAGAGCCAAAATTGTTAGCGGAAGATGCTAAAATTTTGAGCCAGCCTCAGGTTTTTTGTCCGAATGCTACGCCGGAACAAAAGGCTATTTTTCGAGAGCGAGCTGAGAATTTGAGGCTCGAAGGCGATCGCGAAAATTCTGCGGCTAATATGTCGCTGGCGGTGGTTGTTTTGAACGGCGAATACTTCGGTATTAATCTAGAGGTAGTGCGCGAATTTACTCACATTCGCCAAGTAACTCCGGTTCCTTGCACTCCCGATCGCATTATTGGAAATATGAATTTGCGCGGCGAGATTCTGACGCTAGTGGATATTCGGAATGTTTTAAATATGTCGGCGGATACAAAATCTCTCTCTCAGGCGATCGTTGTTGAAATTGAAGATTTGGTCGTTGGTATAGTTGTTGACGAAATCTTAAATATTATATATTTAAACGTGGCAGAGCTTGCGACTATTCCTACTGCACTAAATTCGGCAAACCGCGAATATCTGCAGGCTACCGCTTTTTACGAAGAAAAAATTATCGCTGTTCTCAACTTGCAGAAACTCCTGACAAAAGGGGGATTTGTTGTTGATGAGGAGGTCTAAAAAAAGATGTTATACTAAATCCGCTTTTAAACTTACGCCCAGATCGCCAATGTTATACCATTTTATGCCTTGCTCAAAATGGTGCAAAATATTAGTTTAAAACGAGATTTTTTTCGATCGGATCCGGCAAATTACTTATAATATGTCATTGCGTTTCATGTCGCGCAGCCAACAAACGCAACGCAGTGAAGTGAAGCAATCGCTCTTGTCTGAGCTGCTTTTCTCTGCTGTTGCAACCGCGGCGCTGCCGACAAGTATTTAGACGGACATGATTTTACCGGCGAATCGGGGTCGCACCTGCACAAACGATGTCCGCGCAGCCCGAAGCTAAAGAAAAGAGGGTAATAGAACAGAATTTGCTATGATACTATTTTCTACTGTCACTCCACGGCATCTATCCCAAAAGTCGCCGGCTCATTTCAGTTGCCAACGCCGGACTCCCAACCACTATCGCAGGGTCACAACATTAATAAGGGAAATGCTATCTTAAATTCAGGAAAAAAAGATGTTTGCTAAAATCAACAATTTAAACGTTAGAAAGAAGATGCTGCTCGGGTATCTAGCGCCAGCAGCTATATACTTAGGGTTTCCCGTAGTAGTTATCGCTACTACAACTCAGGTGTTGAGAACTTTCCAAGAAACCGAAAGGGTACAGCAGGTACTCGGAGAAACAACTAATATATCCCTAGGTGCCGACCAAATGATACGGGGGCTACGTGGGTATTTAATTAATAAAAATAATGAGTTTTTAACTGATTTTCACACAGGTGCAGAGTTGGCTCAGCAGTCGGCGGATAAAATAGAGCAAAGCGTTAAAGATCCCGAACAGAAAATTCGTTTGCAGAGGATGCGAGGGCTAGTCAAGCAATATTATGAGGGTTGTAACGAAGACATTGTTCGCTTAGTGCTGCAAAATCAGACAGCGACAGCCATCGCTGTATTTAATACAAACAAGTACAAAAATCTAGTGAATGAATTTTTGAAAGTGAACCGGGAATTTCGGGAAAGAGAATTAAATCTGGTTAATCAAAAAACGAAAATCACCAAGGAAGCTTTAAGCTTTTTGGTATCGACGCTGGTGGTTGGTTCGGTGCTGTTAGTGCTGTTTGGTGCGGGTATAGCTTGGCTGATTTCGTCAGGAATTGTTGCAACTATCGATCGCGCAATTAGTTCGATCGCCAGTTCTTCCACGGAGATTGCAGCAACAGTTGAAGAACAGGAACGCATGGCAAGCCAGCAAGCAGCTTCAGTTAATCAAACTACTACGACGATGGACGAATTGGGCGCATCTTCTAGGGCGACTTCAGAGCAGATAGAAACTGCCGCATCTGAAGCAATGCAAGCTTTAAGTTTAGCTGGCTTAGGTACAAAAGCTGTCGAAGAAACTTTAAAAGCAATGGCAACGCTGAAAACTAAAGTGGAGGATCTGCAAGGGCAAATTATGCAGTTGAGCGAGCAAACCGATCGCATTGGCAATATCTCAACTCTAGTTAGCGATTTGGCAAATCAAACTAATATGTTAGCGCTAAATGCTGCGGTGGAAGCAGTACGGGCGGGCGAACACGGCAAGGGGTTCGGCGTTGTGGCATCAGAAATTCGCAAACTTGCCGATCGCAGTAAAAAATCTGCCACGCAAATTAATCTGTTAGTTGCTGATATTCAGAAAGCGATTAATTCAACGGTAATGGTGACAGACGAAGGAACTAAAACTGTGGAATCTGGGGTGAATATTGCATCAGAAACCGCTGCGGCATTTGCCGGAGTGGCTAATGCAATTAACAACGTGGTTTTGAGCTCTCAGCAAGTTTCGCTGAATGCCAAACAGCAAGCGGTTGCGATCGAACAAGTGGTGGAAGCTATGAACTCTCTCAACCAAGCAGCCGCAGAAACGGCTTCCGGTATCACTCAAACTAAAGTCGGCACTCAAAAATTGAATGAAGCTGCTTTAGATTTAAAAGCAATTATTTAGAAGTGCGCTCGCTTCTGATTGTTTCACAAAAAAATGCAACTGTATGCCAACGATCCCAGCCCCAATACTCATTAGTCATTTCCCATTATTCAACTCTCAAATCTCAAATCTCAAATCTCAAATGGTATGAGCGCTCAGTAATAATTTTAATTAGTATTAAAAAATCAAAGCGATTGTTTTGGCGATCGCGATTCAGGATGTAGTTGAAGCCGTCAACTATCTCAACCTAGTAGCTCAGGAAACTGCCATCGACATTTCTCAAGTAAAACTCGGCACAGAACACCTAAATCCAGCCCAAAATCTCAAATCAGCAGTGTAGGAATAAGGAAGATTAATTACTAATTCCCAATTATCCATTATTCATTACCAATTTTTGATGAGCGATACATTTTTCACAAAAAATCAAACACCGACTACTGCTGCTGCTAATTTTAAGTACCTTGATTCCAGTATCTCTTGTAGGCTGGTAGGGAATTTCTTCTTCGGCAGGAGCACTGCAAACCTTAGCATTGAGTCACGCTGAAAGTGTCGCCTCCAGCGGTAACAGTTTGAAAAATATCAGTGACGCTATTTTGTGCCTCCGCAAATATCCCCCCCCCTGTTCATGAAATGATTAGATGTAGAGAGGGAAATAAAAGTAAACCGAGAAACTAATTCAACTTATTAAATTTGGGTTGATCGAATGCAAATCATATTTTCATAAATGATGGGAGTCAAGCCATATTATATGCAGTTGCGTTAGATCAATGAGAAAGGTAACGAGCGAGTGCGCCTAGATTATGACGGAACAAATATAAAAATTATTCCAGATTCCCAACTGCAAAATCAAGCTCATAGGAGTTAGCTTTACTTAACTAGAAAGCTCAAACCGGGAGAAACCTACAGCATATCCCATGTAAATGTGGTACACTAAACTCAGTAGCTCAGGGCAAAAAAATGAAACCTTATTCTATCGAGTTTCGGGAAAAAATAGTTAAAGCTTATGAACAAGGTGATACATCCATTCGGAAAATAGCTGCCCAATTTGATGTGAGTAAAGGCTTTGTCCAGAAACTATTGAAACAAAAACAAGTTACTGGTCATGTTCAACCCAAAAAACAAGGTGGAAGCCTTAAAAGTGTGTTACACTCGCACACAACTCAATTGACCGAAATGGTGGAAAAATATCCCGATCGCACATTGTCAGAATATTGTGAATATTGGCTATCGACGCACAACCAGTCTATCAGCCATAGTATGATGTGTCGCGAACTCAAAAAACACAATTTGACGCGAAAAAAAAACAATACGCAGTAGTCAGTCTGCCGAGCGAACGAGTGCAAATTGTGAGGTGTTCCTTATGGGGATTAAGTGAAAAAAATTGACCAAAACCACCTCATATTTTTGGATGAAAGGGGCATTTTGTTGGGTTAACACGAACCCATTCACGTTCAAAATATGGTAGTATAGTCTCGGATTTAAAACCATTGTATCCGGGTGCAAAAGTCATAGTTGTCCGAGCAAGATGGTGCATCATATCAATTCCGGTTACACCGGAATGATGGGGAGTCGGGAGTCGGGAGTCGGGAGTCGGGGAATGTGGAATTATTGACCTTGA